>CAYUAZ010000043.1:0-11838 GCA_964442865.1 uncultured Gammaproteobacteria bacterium | reverse complement strand
AGCCTGCGAACCCGAATGCGGCTGTACGTTGGCGTAATCCGCGCCGAACAATTGCTTGACGCGCTCGATCGCCAGACGTTCGGCCACGTCCACATGCTCGCAGCCGCCGTAATAACGCTTGCCGGGATAACCTTCGGCATATTTATTGGTCAATACCGAGCCCTGCGCCTCCAGCACGCGCGGACTAGCGTAATTCTCCGAGGCGATCAGCTCGATGTGGTCTTCCTGGCGCTTGCTCTCCGCCTGCATCGCCGTCCACAACTCGTCATCGAAACCGGCGATCTTCATACTTTTGGCAAACATTTTTTCTCCCTGGACTGTGTGATGGGCGTAGAGTATAAAAGAGCGGTATTTTACACTGTATCGCTGCGCTTGACCGTGATCCCGGAGGATGCCATGAAAAAGCACCTAACTGACTGTTTTAACAACAAGATTCCGGCCTGGATATTCGGCACACTGATTATCTTGATACTCACCTGGTTTACCTTCAGCCCGCCGATCATTATGATGGCGGCGGTGGGTTGGACGGTGTTGTACTGGCTGGTCGCGTATAGCTGGTGCTTCCTCACCGCCCGGAAACCACCGGCCGACCAGCAATCAAGTTAAGAAACCACCCGCCTTACATGGGCCAGGAATTTTTCCGCGTTGAGAAAACCGATTAACCGGTATTCCGCACGCTCCTGGCCGTCGGCGCCAAAAAACAAAATAGCGGGCGGGCCAATCAGGCCAAGTTTTTTAAGCAACGCCTGATCCACTGCATCGTTGGCGGTCACATCGGCGCGCAGTAACACCACGCCGCCCAGGGCTTGCTGGACCGCCGGATCGGAGAAGGTGAATTTCTCCATTTCTTTGCAGGAGACACACCAGTCGGCGTAGAAATCGAGCATCACCGACTGGCCCTGTGCGCTCGCCGAGGCGATTTCCTGTTGTAGTTGCTCCACACTCTTGACGGGCTTGAAGGCCAGAGCAGCGTGCGCAGCGGCCTCGCCACTGCGCGCGGCCGTGAGTCCTTCCAGGGGGCGGAACACATCCCTGCCGCCGCTTGCCGCGCCCATAATCAACGCCCCCCCGTACACCAATAGCACAAACCCTACGCCCTTCCACAGCCTGCGCCAGCCGGTGGCGTCGGGCGCCATTCTGTCGAGCGCACCCATAAAGATCGCGCTCACGGTGAACAAGCCGCCCCATAACAACAAGGTCACGGCGGCGGGCAGAATGCGCTCCAGCATCCAGATTGCCACCGCCAGCAGCAGCACGCCGAACACCGCCTTGATGGTATTCATCCAGCCGCCCGTGGCGGGCAGCCACTTCCCGAGCGAGGTGCCGATCACCAACAGCGGGACACCCATACCCAGGCTCATGCTAAACAGCGCCATGCCGCCCAGCAGGGCGTCGCCCGATTGGCCGATGACAATCAATGCTGCGGCCAGCGGCGCGGCCACGCACGGTCCGACAATCAACGCCGACAGCAAACCCATCACCGCGACGCCGATAAGCGTGCCGCCCTGCTGCCGGTTGCTGTGATGGCTAAGCCAGGTCTGCCAGCTCGCGGGAATCTGTAACTGATAAAGACCGAACATCGATAGCGCCAGCACCACGAACACCGCGCTGAAGCTGCCCAGAATCCACGGATTTTGCGCGGCGGCCTGCAGGTTTTCCCCGAACCGTCCCGCGATCACGCCGAGCACGGTGTAGGTGAACGCCATCGCCAGCACATAAACCAGCGACAACACAAAGGCCTTGCGCGGTTTCTGTTCCGCGTGCTGACCGACGATGATACCGGAGAGGATGGGAATCATCGGAAATACGCAAGGTGTAAATGCCAGCAGTAAACCCAGCCCGAAGAAGGTGAGCAACGCCCAGCCTATATGACCGCTGGTCAGCACCCGCGCCAGCCGGTCTTGCTCAGTCACGGCGGGCGAAGCGGTGGCAGTAGCAGCGGGCAAATCCAGGGACACCGTCTTGGTCATGGGCGGATAACAAAAACCGGCCTCTGCACAACCTTGATAACCTGCCTCAAGATGAATCTCCGCCGACGCCACGGTGGTGCGCTGTAACGGAATAGTCACGGCCACCTGGTCGTGATAGACCCAGGTCTTGCCCATCGTCTCATCGGTCTTGGGCTCGGCGGGCGGAAATTGCGGCGCGCCCAACTGCACATCGCCCATGTCGTTCACCAAACGAAAGGTGAATTTGTCGCGGTACAGATAATAATCCTTGGCCACCTGCCAGCGCGCGACCAGCGTGCGGCCGTCCACCGCCTCGACGGTGAGCGCATAGGCCTGGTCGGGTTCGAGGAATTTGTTTGCCGGGTTGTTGAAGCCCAGGCCTGCGCCTAACTTGGCGCTGAGATTGTTCAGAAATTGGGATACCGGATGAGCATCGGCGGCATCTTGTGACTGTCCCGCCGCCAAGGCCAACGTCAACTTTTGGGTCTGCGGCGGATAACATACACCAATATCTGCGCAGCCTTGTGAGACCATCGTTAGCGTAATCTCGGTGGTGCTCGGATCGCTGCGGGTGACGGGAATATCCACGCTCACCTGATGACGATAGATCTCCATCTCGCCGAAGAACTCGTCGGTCTTTTTCTTGCCCGGCGGAAAATCCGGCGCACCCAGTGCCACGCCGGATGTATCGGTCGTAAATTTGAACCGTTCACGGTACAGGTAATAACCGTCGGCGATGTCCCACTGTACGCGCAACATCTGCGCGCCTTTGGCCTCGGCACTTAGCTTAAAGGCCTGCTCGGCAGGCAGCAGATCATCGGGATTCACTGCCGCTACCAGACCGCTCCAGCCTGCGAGCAGTGCCCAGAGCATACTTTTCACTCTAAGATGTTTCACGGCTGATCCACTCCAGGTAAGCGGGTAATCCGGCGCTGACCGGTACAGCGATAATTTCCGGCAGCTCATACGGGTGCATGCCGCGCAGCACGGTTTCCAATTCCGCATAAGACGCCACCGGCGCTTTGATCATCAGCAACACTTCCGTACCCTTCTCACGCTTACCCTTCCAATTATAAATCGAGCGCAGGCCGGGGACGATGTTGATGCAGGCGGCCAGACGCTGGTCCAGCAGCGCGTCAGCGATACGCTCCGCCGTCTCGTCGTCCGGGCAGGTATTGAGCACGATGTGATAGGTCATTGCTTTGTTTCAAACCTTTCCAGCCACTTCGCCACCCGCTCCACCAGCGCCTGGTCATAGTTCATGAAATAGTGATTGGCCTCTGGGAATTGTTCCTGTTCATAATCCTTGTTGCCTGCCTTCGCAGCCGCCGCCAGACGCTCGGGCGCCGAGCCGGTCACGGTCTTTACGTCCTGGCCGCCGTAAATATCCAGTATCGGCAAGGTCAATTTGGCCAACGCATTGGGCGTATACAGGCGCGGATCGAGGGTGTTGAGGGTGCCCTTCAACACCGGCGCATTCATGGCGATGCCGACAAAACCTGTGACACCGTGCCTGGGCTCTTTCGCCAGGAACGCCGTGCCCATCGCGGCGCCCATATCGTGGCCGATCAGCACGATGCGCCGGATACCCTTGCCGCGTAAAAAATCGATACCGGCGCGGATGCGCTGTGGCGTTTCATCCATGATGGGGCCGAAGGCCGTGAGCGGCGCATTCTGCGGCAGCAGCGGCATCTGCAGCGAGAGCGTCGTCCAGCCGTGCTCGGGCAACACGCGGCGCAGCGGTGAAATCACATCCGTCCAGTCGGGATTGAGTCCTGCGTCGTGCATGAGTATCACGCCGCCTTTGGGTTTCGCCGCCGGATTGTAGAGCGCCAGAAACTTGTCCGCCTTCGCCTTCAGCCACACCGCCTCGCCGATCATCTGGCTATCGAGAATTTGAGTGGCCCAGCGTTGTTCGCGATGTTTGAAACTTGCCGCACTGTACGCGGCATAGGCGAGCAGCGCGACCGTCAAGACAATCTTTACTATTCTATTCACGGCGCTCTCTTCGGATAGTGGCTGGGGTAAGGCGATCTGGCTGCACCCGAAGCGATGGCGGCGCGGGCGATGGCGGGAGGAAGCTCTGCAATCAGGCGCGCATCCAGCGGTTTGGGAATAATGTACTCAGGTCCGAATTCAAGCTTGTCGAGGCGATAAGCGGCCAACACCTCGGCGGGCACCGGTGCGTGCGCAAGCGCCGCCAGCGCATGCACTGCGGCGATTTCCATCTCTTGGGTGATACGCCGCGCCCGGACATCGAGCGCACCGCGGAATATAAAAGGAAAACCCAACACGTTATTCACCTGGTTGGGATAATCCGAGCGCCCGGTCGCCATGATTAAATCCGCGCGGGTTTTATGCGCCAGCGCGGGGCTGATTTCCGGATCGGGATTGGAGAGCGCGAACACGATAGGCCTTGGCGCCATGGTGGCCAGCATTTCCGGACTCACCAGGTCAGGGCCGGAGACGCCGATAAACACATCCGCGCCGCGCAGCGCATCGGCGAGCGTGCGTTCCGGGCAAACGCGCGCAAACGCGCGCTTATAGGCATTGAGGTCGCTGCGCCCACCGTGTATCACGCCTTGCCGATCCACCAGCAGCATCCGCACCGGGTCGGCGCCCAGCGCCTGCAACAAACGCATGGAAGAAATCCCCGCCGCACCCGCGCCGAGACACACGATACGCGCCGAGGCCAGGGTCTTGTCTTGCAACTCCAGGGCGTTCAGTAATCCCGCCGCGACGATGATGGCGGTGCCGTGCTGATCGTCGTGAAACACTGGAATATCGAGCCGTTCGATCAGCGCCCGCTCGATCTCGAAACACTCCGGCGCGGCGATGTCTTCCAGATTGATGCCGCCGAAACCCGACGCGATGCGCGCTACGGTGTCTATGAATTCCTGCGGCGTGGCAGCGTCCACTTCGATATCGAACACATCAATACCGGCGAACTTTTTGAACAGCACCGCCTTGCCCTCCATCACCGGCTTGCCGGCCAGCGCCCCGACATTGCCGAGACCCAACACCGCGCTGCCGTCGGTGATAACCGCCACCAGATTCCCCTTGGCGGTGTAACGGTAGGCGGCCTCGGGGTCGCGCGCGATCTCGCGCACCGGCTCGGCTACTCCCGGCGTGTAGGCCAGCGCCAGGTCGTCCTGCGTAGCGCAAGGCTTGGTGATGGCGAGCGCGATTTTCCCGGGGGTCGGCCCGGAGTGATAATCCAACGCAGCTTTTTTTAAATCCAAAGACATGCTCAATCCTTAAAAAATTCTCACCGCAGAGCACGCGGAGGACAATCAAGCTCTTTGAATTCTCTGCGCCCTCCGCGGTGAATTGTTTTCTGACCCGCTAGTTTAGCCTATTCCACTACCTTTATCAGGTCGCCGGGTTGAGCTTCGCCGTCGGGATAGAGATGATTGAGAAGTTGCAATTGCTCCAGGGCGTGGCTGGGGATACGGCTGCGCTCGGCAAGATTCAGCAGCGGGAGATCACCGCGCGCACGTATCACTTTGAGGTGCAGCGCTTCGGCCAGGTGACGCTCTCTGTCCGTCAAGGCGTGGAAACTCTGCGCGGTCTTGATGAACTCATCGTCGTACCGATAGGGATCGTCGGGGTTCTTGCTCAGCCCCGCGAACACGTAGGCCTGGTCGCGGAAATACAGCACGGTGAAGCGCGCCAATCGCGGTCCGGCCTGGGTGCGCGTCGTGGCGAGCGCGGTGTAGCCCTCGCCCTGGGCATACTCGAAGGCCTCGCCTTGCCGCAGACGGCCGAGCTTGAGTTTTTGGATCATGAATTGCTGCGGCGAGATACCCCGGATAAGCTCCTCCGTCCCAATTTGCAGTACGGCGTCGCCGCCCGGCGGCTGCGCGACCAGTTGATTGGGCAGATTCTCCACCCTCCAGCCGTCGGGGAAAGTGAGCGCAAACCCCAGTTCGCCGTGATAAAACTCGTTGCCACGGCGCACCCCTTCGCGCGCACTGTCGCCGAAGGTCAGGCCGTCCAGGTGTTTGATAAATTCATCACGATTGACGGCGCCCGCGCCCGAGTTCCCTACTTCGCCGGCCTGGGCGACCACCTGTTGCAACCGGGTGTCATTATCGGGGTGGCTGGCGAACAGGCCGTGATACACGCGCGGCTGCCGTCCTTCTTCCTGGGCCAACTGCTTCTCGAAGGTCTCCTGATTCTTGAGCACCGTGAGAACATCAATCAGCGCCTGCGGATCATATCCGCTGCGCGCGAGAAACTGTGCGCCCAGCCGGTCGGCCTCCAATTCATGTTCGCGGCCATAACCGCTCAATACCGCGCCGCCCACTACATTAAAGAGTTGTTGCGCGCCCTGGTTACGCAACTGCGGCACAAAAATCGAACCCAGCAGATAACCGAGATTGGCCGCAGCCGATGCGGTTTGCTGACGAGCGATGTGCTTCGCGGTGACGTGACCGATCTCATGACCCAGCACACCGGCGAGCTCCGCCTCGGAATTGAGATAGGCGAGCAGGCCACGGCTGATAAAAATGTCGCCACCGGCCAGCGCAAAGGCGTTCACATCGGCGCTGTCGAGCACCGTAAACCGGTACTCACGATCCGGTTCGTCGCTGTGCCGCGCCACCCGCTCACCCACCTTTTGCACATAGGCTTGTAGCCCGGGGTCGTCGTAATAACCGAAGTGCTTGATGACCTCCTCGGCCTCATCGGCACGGGCTAAACCGGCGATACCCGCCAGACACACGGCGAGGAGGGCCGCCCAGCAGTTACTGATTAATCTAGGGGAATATTGCATAGGGCGTTGGACATCCGGCTCAGGAATTAGTGCTGCTACAAAGGCTAGGAGCTAGGGGCTGGGGTTTTGGGTTTTAGGTTTTCCTAGCCCCTAGTCCCTAGATCCTAGCCCCTGTAGTTAAAGTCCCTGTATTTTTTGCAGCGCCACCGGGTGACGCACATGCAGCGTCCAACCGGACCCCTTAGGCGCCAGCCGCCCGCGCACCAGCACCTGCTCACGCAGCAGACGGCGGGGATCGTTCGCGCCAAAATTAATCAGGTCGCGCCGATCCACGCGCACGCTGACATTTCCGGGGAGCTTGAGCCATAGAGACTTGGCGCTCTCTTCCACTTCCAGCACGCGGCCTCTGATTAGACGCACCCCTGCGGCGCCGGGCGCGAGATCCGCCGCATCGGTCACATGGTATTCGGCTCGCGCCCACAAACCGCTGCGTGCATCACGGGCGCGCTGCTCCGCCGCCACATAGCAACTCATATTCCACATGTTGGGGGGAACGACCAGCAGTGTCGCCAAGCCGCGCTCTAACAGCCAAGCCTCTACGCTGCGACCATCTTGCAAAAAGAGGTGAGCGAGTGAGCGCTGATAATGGTCTTTGGGTTCTGTATCAAAACGCAGACCGACAGCGGTCTGATTGGCAAGCAGTTTACGCAGAGCCGCCGCCGCAGCTTCGGCAAGCGGCTCGGCGGGCCGGCCGTCGCGGCCGAGTTCAGGAGTGTCTATGCCGATTAATCGGAGCTTGCGTCCATCACTGAGTGTGACGGTGTCGCCATCATGAACATGCGCGACGCGGACGTGTTCGTTGATACGGTCCGCGCTACAGCTTGCCGCCTGCGCGAACGGCGGCAGGACCGCGAGCAGGGCGGCCAGACACCGCCCAAGAAGGGATGGATACCTGTGGAGGTTAATTGTGGAAGCTCTGAAAATTCCATCCATGGAATTTTCAGAGACGAAAAGCAAAAGCGTGGTTTTTTCTTTTCTTCATTTTTCAAACACGTACGTGTTTGAAAAATGGCGGCACATCCCTGTACCGCAGGAATCTCTGAATAAATCAGAGATTCCTTATTACAGCCCGTGCGGGTTCACCCCGCGCAGTGCGAAAGCTAAGTGGCTGCTTTCAGGCCATACTTCTGGCGGAACTTGTCCACCCGGCCACCGGTATCCAGGGTTTTATGCTTGCCGGTATAGAAAGGATGGCAACTGGAGCATACGTCGAGGTGCAAATCTTTCCCAGCCGTGGAACGGGTCTTAAAAGTATTTCCGCAGCTACACGTGACGGTGATCTCGTTATAGGCGGGGTGGATATCCGTCTTCATGATGAACCTCTTAACTGGCAAACTATTCATTCTACCGGACTGCATGGGTTGCCCGCAAGCAAGGAACGGTTTAGTTTCAGTCTGCGGACGGGCCGCGAAACTGGAGCACCGTGGCCTTGCGGCGCAGATCCGCCTTCGGCTTGGTATAGCGCAGGGTCTGCAGGGCCTCATGCAAACCGCCTTCGCCCATCACCGAGTCCCACATCATGCTGGACAAACGGATGCACGCCGCCAACGGGGTGGGCGCCCGTTCCCGCACCTGGTCTATGCGCCACTGCAAGCGGCGCAGCCGGAGTTGCCGCTCCTTGTTGGAGCACTCGATCACCTTATCCACCAAATCAGCGCGCTGCCTTTCAAAGGCGTACGGGTCGGCGTTGGCCAACTCTGACCAAGCATCGAAATCAATGTCCCAATCGAATGCGGATTGCATAGAGTGCGCGCTTATGTAGATGTACTATAGTGCATACGATACTGGAAGAAGCGCCTCGTAGCCATTGTACTTTTGTCCAATTTTGCGAAACACGCCTTATGGCACGATTGCTGCACATAAACCGTTATATTTCTACGCCTTAGGTATATCTAATGACAACAAAACCCCCCGTGCGTTCATTCAAATACGATACGCTGGAAATGGATGTCGAGTCCATCAAGCGTTCGCTCGCCAACCGGCTGGAGTACTCGGCCGGCAAGGACCTCTACACCGCGACCCCGCGCGACTGGTTCAACGCGCTGGCCTACTCGGTGCGCGACCGGCTTATCGAACGCTGGATGTCCACCATGCGCACCTACTACGGCAAGGATGCCAAGCGCGTGTATTACCTGTCGCTGGAATTCCTCACCGGCCGCATGCTCATCAACAGCCTGCTCAATCTGGGGATACTCGAAGAGTGCGAGCAGGCCCTGCACGATATCGGCCTGGACCTGCACGAAATCATTGATCTCGAACCCGAGCCCGCGCTCGGTAACGGCGGCCTCGGTCGTCTCGCCGCCTGCTTTCTCGATTCCATGGCGACACTGGGTTTGCCTGGCTACGGCTACGGTATCCGCTACGAATACGGCATGTTCACCCAGCGCATCGAGAACGGCCAGCAGGTGGAGCACCCGGACAACTGGCTGCGTTACGGCAATCCCTGGGAATTCGCCCGGCCGGAGATTCTCTATCCCGTCAATTTTTACGGGCGTGTGATCGAATACGCCGACGATCACGGCCGCCTGCGCCACCACTGGGTGGACGCCGAAGAAGTACTGGCGATGGCCTACGACATGCCGGTGCCGGGCTACGGCGTCAACACCGTGAACAATCTACGCCTGTGGGCCAGCAAGGCCTCGCGCGACTTCGATCTCAAGTATTTCAATGACGGCAATTACATCAAGGCGGTCGAGGACAAAAACGCCTCGGAGATGCTCTCCAAGGTGCTGTACCCCGACGATACCACCTCGATGGGCCGCGAGCTGCGCCTCAAGCAGGAATATTTTTTTGTATCCGCCGCGCTGCAGGACATCGTGTCGCGCTTCCACAAGACTCACGAGTCCATCGAAGATTTACCCGACCATGTGGCGATTCAGCTCAACGACACGCACCCCGCCATCGCCATTCCCGAATTGATGCGGCTGCTGCTGGACAAACATCATCTGGAATGGAAACAGGCCTGGGACATCACCCAGCGGATATTCTCCTACACCAACCATACCTTGTTGCCCGAGGCCATGGAGACCTGGCCGGCGCGGCTGATCGAGGCGGTGCTGCCGCGTCATCTGCAAATCATCTACGAAATCAATCAGCGCTTCATGAAGGACGTGGTGCACCAATATCCCGGCGACTTCGATCTGATGCGGCGCATGTCCATCATTGATGAAGACAACGGCAAACGGGTGCGCATGGCGCACCTGGCCATCGTCGGCAGCCACAAGGTCAACGGCGTGGCGGCCTTGCACACGCATCTGCTCAAGACCACGACCTTCGCCGATTTCGAGCGCTTTTTCCCCGGCCGCATCGTCAACAAGACCAACGGCATCACCCCGCGGCTATGGCTCAACCAGGCCAACCGGGGGCTGGCGAGCCTGATCTCGTCGCGCATCGGCAACGGCTGGATCGCCAACCTCGATGATCTGAAAAAATTGCGGCCGCTGGCGGACGATGCGGACTTCAGGAACCAGTTCCTGGCGGTAAAACGCACCAACAAACTGCACCTCACCGAAATCGTCAAGCACCACATCGGCATCAATCTCAATGTGGACTCGCTGTTCGACGTGCAGGTCAAGCGCATTCATGAATACAAGCGTCAGTTGCTCAATGTCCTGCACGTAGTGACGCTTTACAACCGCATCCGCAATGGCGCCGGCGCCGTATCGCGCACCATCATCTTCGGTGGCAAGGCGGCGCCCGCCTATTTGGCGGCTAAACTCATTATCAAACTCATCAACGATGTGGCCGACGTCATCAACAACGACCCCACCGTGGACGGCCGGCTCAAGGTGGTGTTTATCCCCAACTACAATGTCTCCACCGCGATGGACATTTTTCCCGCCGCGGAACTCTCACAGCAAATCTCCACGGCGGGCACCGAGGCATCCGGCACCGGCAACATGAAATTCGCCCTTAACGGCGCAATCATCCTCGGCACCCTGGACGGCGCCAACGTGGAGATCCGCGAAGAGGTCGGGGAGGACAATATGTTTATTTTCGGCCACACCGCCGACGGAGTGAAAAAAATCCGTTCCGAGGGTTACCGGCCGCGCGCGTACTACGAAGCCAATGAAGAACTGCGGCAGACGCTGGACATGATCGGCTCGGGGTTTTTCTCGCCCGACCACGCCGATCTGTACAAGCCCATTATTGATAACCTGCTGCAGCACGATCACTATTTACTGCTGGCCGATTACGCCTCGTATATCGCCTGCCAAGGACAGGTGGACGCCCTCTATCTGGATCAGACGGAATGGACGCGGCGCGCCATTCTCAATGTCGCGGGAATGGGTAAATTCTCCAGCGACCGCACCATCCGCGAATACGCCGAGGAGATCTGGAACGTGAAGCCGGTGGAAGTGAAGATAGGATAAATTAGGGGCTAGGGGCTAGGGGTGAAGGGTTTAGGTTTTCCCTAGTCCCTAGTCCCTAGTCCCTAGTCCCTGTATTTAGCGCTTCATCGAATCGAAAAATTCGGCGTTGGTCTTGGTCGCCTTCAGCCGTTCCAGCAGGAACTCCATCGCCGCCAGCTCGTCCATCGAATGCAACAGCTTGCGGAGGATCCACATCTTCTGCAACTCATCGGGTTTGGTGAGCAACTCCTCGCGGCGCGTGCCGGAGCGGTTGATGTGGATGGCGGGGTAGATACGTTTCTCGGCGATCTTGCGATCCAAATGAATTTCCATATTGCCGGTGCCCTTGAATTCCTCGTAGATCACGTCGTCCATGCGTGAACCGGTATCTATCAGCGCGGTGGCTATGATGGTGAGCGAACCGCCTTCCTCGATGTTGCGCGCCGCGCCGAAGAAGCGCTTGGGGCGCTGCAGGGCGTTGGCGTCCACGCCGCCGGTCAGCACCTTGCCGGAGGCCGGCACCACGGTGTTGTAAGCACGCGCCAGGCGGGTGACGGAATCGAGCAGAATCACCACGTCCTTCTTGTGCTCCACCAGCCGCTTGGCCTTTTCGATCACCATCTCGGCGACCTGCACGTGACGGGTGGCGGGCTCGTCGAAGGTGCTGGACACCACCTCGGCGCGCACCGAGCGCTGCATTTCGGTCACCTCTTCCGTCCGCTCGTCTATCAGCAACACAATCAGATAACACTCGGGGTGG
>CAYUAZ010000042.1:0-11851 GCA_964442865.1 uncultured Gammaproteobacteria bacterium | reverse complement strand
AATATGGGAAGCGGGATTTGCTTTGCAACCGGTGCTGGATGCCAGGCCCGCTGAGGCGAATGAACAGGATTGGCATGCGCAGTCGGAACAGATCGCGCAAAAGATTCAGCGTCTCGGCCCGATCAATCTCGCCGCGATAGACGAATACGCCGAACTGTCGCAGCGCAAGAACTATCTCGACGCGCAAAATGCCGATTTGACCGAGGCCCTCACCACCCTCGAGAACGCCATCCGCAAGATAGACCGCGAGACTCGCACCCGTTTCCAGGAGACCTTCGACAAGGTCAACACCGGCCTGCAGGCCACTTTCCCGCGGTTGTTCGGCGGCGGCCATGCCTATCTGGAGCTGACCGGAGAAGACTTACTTGATACCGGCGTGACCGTCATGGCGCGTCCGCCCGGCAAGCGCAACAGTACCATCCATTTATTGTCCGGCGGCGAAAAGGCGCTCACCGCGGTCGCATTGGTATTCTCGATCTTTGAACTCAACCCCGCGCCCTTCTGCATGCTGGACGAGGTGGACGCCTCGCTGGACGAGGCCAACGTCGGGCGCTTTTGCCGGTTGCTCCATGAGATGTCCGAGCGCATTCAGTTTATTTACATCACCCACAACAAGGCCAGCATGGAGATTGCCCGGCACCTGACCGGCGTCACCATGCATGAGCCCGGCGTGTCGCGCCTGGTGGCCGTGGATGTGGACGAGGCGGTGCAATTGGCGGCGGTCTAGGCCTGGCGTGATCTCGAAGGCCACCAGAGAGCGTGTCGCACAACTCCGCGAGGAGATCAATCGTCACAATTACCTCTACTATGTGCTCGACCGGCCGGAAATCCCGGACGCCGAATACGACCGGCTGGTGCGCGAACTGGAAACGCTCGAAGAGCGCTACCCGGAACTCATCACACCCGATTCACCGACCCAGCGCGTCGGCGCCAAACCCCTCAAAAAATTCGGAGAAGTAACGCACGATGTGCCGATGCTGTCGCTCGCCAACGCCTTCGGCGAACAAGAGGTGTTGGACTTCGACCGGCGCGTGCGCGAGCGTCTGCATGCCGATGACATCGAATACAGCGCGGAGCCCAAACTCGACGGCCTGGCGGTAAGTCTGCTTTACGAGAACGGCCTGTTCATCCGAGGCGCAACCCGAGGCGACGGCGTGACCGGTGAAAATGTCACGCAAAATATCCGCACCATCAGCGCCGTGCCGCTCAAGCTGTATGGCAAGGGCTATCCGAAGCTACTGGAGGTGCGCGGCGAGGTGTATCTCTCCAAACGCGCCTTTGCAGAGATCAACGCCAAGGCAAGTGAGCAGGGTGAAAAAATCTTCGTCAATCCACGCAACGCCGCCGCCGGGAGCCTGCGCCAGCTCGATCCCAGGATTACCGCGAGCCGTCCGCTGGCGTTTTTCTGTTATGGCGTAGGTAAAGTGGAAGGCGGCGCACTGCCCGAACAACATAGCGAGATTCTCGCGCGCCTGCGTGAATGGGGTTTGCCGGTGCCGCATGAACAGCGCGTGGTGCAGGGCGTGCAAGGCTGTCTTGATTACTACCTCGATCTCGCCGCACGCCGCCACCGGCTGCCATTCGAAATAGACGGCGTGGTGTACAAGGTCAACAGCCTTGCGCAGCAGGAACAGCTTGGTTTCGTGTCACGCGCCCCGCGCTGGGCAGTCGCCCACAAATTTCCCGCGCAGGAAGAGCTCACCGAAGTATTGGGGATAGACGCTCAAGTCGGACGTACTGGGGCGCTCACCCCGGTGGCGCGTCTGAAACCCGTGTTCGTCGGCGGCGTCACGGTGACCAACGCCACACTGCACAATCAGGATGAAATAGATCGCAAAGATATCAGGGTGGGCGACACCGTGATCATACGCCGTGCCGGTGATGTAATCCCGGAAGTGGTGAGCGTGATCAAAGAGCGCCGTCCGACGGGCACGCGTCCGTATCACCTGCCGAAACACTGCCCGGTGTGCGGGTCGGCCAAGGTTCGCGCCGAGGGTGAGTCCATCGCCCGTTGCAGCGGAGGACTGTTTTGTCCCGCGCAGCGCAAGGAGGCGATCCTGCACTTCGCCTCACGCCGCGCCATGGACATCGAGGGCCTGGGCGATAAACTGGTGGATCAACTGGTCGAACGCAAACTGGTCGAAAACCCCGCCGACCTTTATACGCTCACACCACAGCAACTGGCGGGACTCGAACGCATGGGCGAAAAATCAGCCGCCAATGTGTACACCGCACTGCAAAACAGCAAACAAACTATCTTGCCGCGTTTCCTCTACGCACTCGGCATCCGCGAGGTGGGCGAAGCCACCGCGCTCGCACTCGCCAACCATTTCGGCGATCTCGAAGCCGTCATGCACGCCGATGCCGGAACGCTACAACAGGTACCCGATGTCGGACCGGTCGTCGCCGCACACGTCGAGGCTTTCTTCCGCCAGGGCCACAACCGCGAAGTCATCGCCAAACTACGCGCGGCCGGGTTGCGTTGGCCGACTATCAAACCGGACCATCGCACCCGTGAGCCCTTGCAAGGCAAGACCTTTGTCCTTACCGGAATGTTGGAAGGCATGACGCGCGAAGAGGCCAAGGAAAGGCTCCAGGCGCTGGGCGCCAAGGTCAGCGGCAGCGTCTCCGCCAAGACCGACTACGTGGTCGCCGGCACCGATCCGGGCTCCAAGCTCGATAAGGCGAATCAGCTCGGTATTGCCGTGCTCGATGAGCAAGGGCTGCTCAAGTTTATCAATCCGTGACTTTATCTCAGTCGCGTAGGGCTAAGTTGGTCTCCAGCGATTACGCCGCGACACGGCGGGCGTGAGCGATTTCCTTGTGATCAATAGGGCGAACCTGCGAGGCAAGCAGAGTGGTAACCGCTATGGTCTCGCCATCCAGCGTGACGAACTCGACTTCGTAGCCAGCACCCTTTGCATGCACCATGACGACGGTACCGATATCACCTCTTGCGAGCCCATGTTCGGGAATGTCCGAGGTTAGAACAACATTATCAAGTTCTTTAATCATCGCATCCTCGATTTACAGTGGATAAGCAGTTACAAAGTAAGGAATGGTCGCATTCGTTTCCATAAACCAGACCGCGCGGATTGTCGGATTTCTTGCATCTGGAGATTGGATATTTCCCTCGATGACATAACGAATCCCAAACGGTGAAGTTTCCTGCTTGACGACCTCATGTTCATTCGCATGTCGGATCAGGGCTTCCGCCAACTGTTCCCATGAGCTTACAGAAAATCCAAGCCCCGTAAAGTATCGAGCCTTATGCCGTCCGTTGGGGTGTGTCTCAGCAAGCAAATAACCCGTTATCTTTTTGGGATCAATAACGGCGCCATCCAAGCCCGGTAGTTTCATCGGTTTTATTGTAGCAGAAGCCTGTTATCACCCAAACACAACGCAGTAGCTTGGGCTAGGGGCTTTGAGGTTGATGCCGGGTGGTGCTGAAAAAGTGAGCCGGTGACCATTGAAAAGACCTATAAATAGCGCTATTATTAATACCATTTAGAGCACCGGAGGACATCATGGCGAATGTAATATTGGCGGAGACGACCGCAAGCGTTTCGGAATTGAAAAAGAACCCCATGGGCACCGTTGCTGCCGGTGAAGGTTTTCCGGTGGCGATCCTCAACCGAAACGAGCCGGCCTTCTACTGCGTCCCGGCGAAAGCCTACGAGGCGCTTATGGACAGGCTGGAAGACATCGAACTGAACGCTATTGCCGATGCCCGTTCGGGCCAGGCTGAAATCAAGGTCAAGCTCAGTGAGCTATAGCCTCATTTTCAAAGAGGAAGCCTTGAAGGAGTGGGGCAAACTTGATAGCAGTGTGCGGGAACAGTTCAAAAATAAGCTGGAAGAACGCTTGTTGAATCCGCGTGTTCCGGCGTCGAAGCTGTCAGGCCATAAAGACAGATTCAAAATCAAACTTCGGAGTGTGGGTTATCGCTTGGTTTATGAAGTCCGCGACGGCGAGCTTGTTGTTGTAGTCGTCGCCATTGGCAAGCGAGAGCGGAACGCGGTTTATAAAGCCGCCGCGAAGCGGGAGTAATCAGGGTCAGAGTGGGGCAACGCCGGTATTACTCCGGATAAAAAAAGCCCCTCGTGAGAGGGGCTTTGAGGTTGATGCTGGGTGGTGCTGGGATTCGCTATGCTTCATCCCAGTCTACTGAACTGATATACTTTCAATTTGTGAGTATTCGTTAAGGAGCCTCCTGTGCCCACCGCCAATCTTAAGCAAACTGCGCATGAATTGATTGACAAACTCCCCGACAATGCGAGTTGGGATGATGTGGTCTATGAACTGGTTGTGCGCCGAGAGATCGAGGCCGGCCTGGCTGACGGCGAGGCTAATCGGACGACACCGGTAGAGGATGTGTTGAGAGAATTCAACCTCAAGGTATGAAGGTCCACTGGACGGACCGAGCCAAGGCCCGTCTCAAGCTCATCCATGATCATATCGCCCAGGACGCTCCGGTTGTAGCAACACAGGTCGTCGAACGTTTGTTGCGCCGCTCCCTTCAAATCGGTGAGCTTCCTTACTCTGGCCGCGAAGTTCCCGAATATCAACGCCAAGATCTGCGCGAGGTGTTAGAACGTCCTTTCCGTATTATCTATCACGTCCGTGTGGAGCGTATTGACGTGATCACCGTGATGCACTACCGACAGCTTCTGCCAAATGATCTCACGAAGCTGAGGTGACGATCTCAGCCTACCGCACGATGCGTTCCCCCCTTTCTCAAAGGGGGGTAGGGGGGATTTGCAGCATGAGGGGAACAGGAAATTTACACGCACCAGCGCCGGATAAAAAAAGCCCCTCGTGAGAGGGGCTTTGAGGTTGATGCTGGGTGGTGCTGGGATTCGCTACGCTTCATCCCAGCCTACCGTGCTGGTTCGATTGCTTGTTACAGAGTTTAGGCAGCTACTTCTATGTAAGCTGAGGAGCTGACCGGCTCTGGAATGTTATAGCCGGCTGCTCGCATGCCTTCCAGGTGGAACTCGATAGCTTCATGCATATTGCGCTCGACCTCTTCACGGCTAGAGCCTGTTGAAACACACCCTGGAAGATCGGGTGAATAAGCGGAGTAGCCTGTTTCAGTTTTCTCAATGATGATGAGATATTTCATGGTTTCAATCCTGCCTGTTTAAGGATGCTGTTCACGGTACCGGGGGCAAGATCATCGCTGAATTTGCCGGGAATGGTCACGATGCCAATTTTTGTTGAATGCTTGAATTGGCGATGACTGCCTTTAGTTCGGGATAGTCGCCAGCCATCTTGTTCGATCAGCTTGATAGCCTCTTTGACTTTCACAGCCTAAGCATAGTAAGTAGTTTTAGTGTAGTCAATGCCGTGCTGACGAGAGGGAGACGTTATTATCCGCCGTGCGTTGATCCTTTTTCCCCTTGGGGGGGGCAGGAGGCATAGGGAAATTTACACGTACCAGCGCCGGATAAAAAAAGCCCCTCGTGAGAGGGGCTTTGAGGTTGATGCTGGATGGTGCTGGGATACGCTACGCTTTATCCCAGCCTACGAGCTGCGTGCTTAGCGGCAGTTAGCGGGCATATATTTGTCATCCATAGTGCCGGTATTGCAAGTCCAAGTTACTCCATTAGAGGTACCTGTCCCAACAAATACGATTGTGCCACTGGCTCCTGTAGCTCCTAGCGCCGAAGCTACAGGGGTGTACGCGATGGTTGCAGTACCAGCAGCCAGAGTGTTAGTTACTGCACTCACATAAGGAGTTGTTATCTGGGCAAATGTAGGCACAGGTGCTCCCACAAAGGTATTGTTGGCGATAAAGTGTTCGGATGCAGTGATTTTTGCAGCGGCCCCTAGGTATATAATTTCTGTTACTCGCGCACGAACCGTATAATCCTGATACGCCGGTATCGCAATCGCCGCCAAAATCCCAATAATCGCCACCACAATCATCAACTCAATCAGTGTAAAACCCTGCTGTACCTTTCTCATAGTCATATTCATAAAAATCTCCTCTGTTAATTAACCTTCAAAATGACAAGAAGCCACAACCCACGGCCTCCGTTCATCATCTCCTTGCCGGCCGGTTGCCCGGGCCACAAGTAAGCGTTGTGCTTGCTATGGGTTGTGCAGGTTGCGTGCCAAAACACCCGCAAGGCCGGATAGGGGCCTGAAACCCGCATCGTAGCGTGTTCCAAATGCAGATTGAGGGCCGTTAAAAATCCGGTACGCACAGCGCACCCTTCGGTAGCCGGGTCAAAAAGTGACCATAAAGGCCAGCCGGAATTATTTCACCCTCCTTCACCCTCCCCCTCGCCCCCTCCCCTCAAGGGAGGGGGGAGTTGTGTATTGCCCTCCCGTCAAGGGAGGGGGAATATGAGATTTCTATCTCCTCCGCAAAACGTAGGACTTGCGCGACATACCGAAGTAGACAGCACGGCCGATTTGCGCTATCTTATCCAAAGGTAATACTTAGTGATTATGAGGATTCCATTATGGCTACTTCAATCAAGATTGATGACGAACTAAAAGGCCGCGTACAGCACCTGGCTGACCTGCGGCAGCGGTCGGCGCACTGGATCATGCGCGAAGCAATAGCGCAGTATGTCGGGCGAGAGGAAGCCCGCGAGAGTTTCAAACAAGAGGCGTTGGCATCTTGGGCTGTGTATCAGGAAACCGGCCGGCATCTGACTGGAAACGAAGTGCGCGCCTGGCTGCACACATGGGGTACTGAGGCGGAAACGGCGCTGCCTCAGTGCCACGAGTAATTGTCACCGAAGTTGCGGGGCGCGGCCTCGAACGTGGTCGCCAATTCTTGGCCGCGAACAACCCAGCGGCCGCCAAGCGGGCCGGCCAAGCCATCGAACGGCACTTCGCGCTCCTGGAAACGAACCCGGAAATAGGCCGGCCGTTTCCTGATCTGCCGGAGCTGCGCGAGCTGGTAATCGGTTTCGGGGATTCCGGCTATGTCGCGCTGTACCGGCATGAATCGACCGACGATGCGGTGTATGTGCTGGCCTTCCGGCACCAGAAAGAAGCGGGGTTCGGGTGATTTACTATAAGGCCCGTCATCTGATTTATAGCGGATCGCTATCGTTGCGCATCGTCAATATAAGGTTCATCAATCCCCAATCCCAGAGCAGACTAGGAGAGGACATGAAAACGCTACCCATTATTCACCCCGGAGAAATCTTGACCGAGGAGTTTTTGAAGCCCATGAAGATTAGCCAATACCGCCTGGCCAAGGACATCAGCGTGCCTGCACGGCGTATCAATGAGATTGTACAGGGTAAGCGCGGGATCACGGCGGATACTGCGCTACGTCTGGCGCGCTACTTCGGTATGTCCGAGCGTTTCTGGATCAACTTACAGGCGCGCCATGATCTGGAGCGTCAAAAACGTTTAATGGCTGATCGATTGGTGCGTGAAGTTCTGGTACGTGCGGCTTAAAATGTATCAGGCAACTGGCGCTTGACCTTCCGCTTCGAGAACGGTCATGCCTATGACGTAGACTTGGAGGATTATCATTGATGGAGACATTAGCTTATAAAGGGAGGCGTCCTACCCATCCCGGCGCACTTATCCGTGAGAATGTGTTGCCGGAACTGAAGCTCACCCAGGCCGAGTTGGCAGAAGAGCTGGGCGTTTCGCGGCGCACGATTTCGGAGCTTATTCACGAGCGGCGGCCGGTTACTCCGGACATGGCTATGCGATTGGGCAGGTTTTGCGGCAATGGCCCGCGGCTATGGTTGAACATGCAGCAGGCTTTGGACTTGTGGGAGTTGGAGCACCGCAAGGCCAAGGAATACGGCAAGATTAAGAAATGTGCGTGAAGGGCGGTGAAACATGAAGCGCGCTATTACTTTGAAATCGCCAAAGACTACTTCAAATAAACGGATTGATCCGGACAACCCATTGTGGTCCGAGGAGATGCTCGGACCTCCGGTGCTCAGGCGCGGCCGCGGCCCACAGAAAGCTCCTACCAAGGCGCTGACTACAGTTCGCTTGGATGCCGACGTTATAGCTTTCTTTAAGGCTCAGGGCCGCGGGTACCAGACTCGAATTAATGACGAACTCCGTAAGGTTGTAGCGAAAAGTTTAACCGCACGCTCAGCACGGACGCACACAAAGTTGCCGCGCACCAGTTAGCATTGAGGACCTCATGACCAAACCTGATTTTAATCGCGGTCGTTTTCCCCAGGTGCGTATGCGCCGTATGCGGCGCGATGAGTTCAGTCGCCGCTTGATGCGCGAGACGCGACTCACGGCGGATGATTTGATCTATCCAGTGTTTGTGCTGGAGGGGAAGGGCAAGCGCGAGCCGGTCGCCTCGATGCCCGGCGTCGAACGGGTGAGTATGAATGAGTTGCTGAAAGAGGCGGCTGAACTGGTGGAGCTGGGCATCCCCGCGGTGGCGTTGTTTCCGGTCACGCCTGCGGAGAAAAAATCGCTGGATGCGAAACAGGCCTGGAACCCGGAAGGGCTGGCGCAGCGTGCGGTGCGGGCGCTGAAAAGGGAATTTCCGCAATTGGGTGTGATTACCGATGTGGCGCTCGATCCGTTTACGACGCACGGCCAGGATGGGTTGATAGACGATGCGGGCTATGTGCTGAACGACGAGACGGTGGCCGCGCTGGTGAAACAGGCGCTGTCGCATGCCGAGGCGGGGGCGGATATCGTTGCGCCCTCGGACATGATGGACGGCCGGATCGGCGCGATTCGTAATGCGCTGGAATCAGCGGGGCATATCCACACGCGCATTCTCGCCTATAGCGCCAAGTACGCCTCCAGCTTTTACGGCCCGTTCCGCGATGCGGTGGGTTCGGCGGCGAATCTGGGTGCGGGCAATAAATACAGCTATCAGATGGACCCGGCCAACAGCGACGAGGCGCTATGGGAAGTGGCGCTTGATCTCGAGGAGGGCGCGGACATGGTGATGATAAAACCAGGCATGCCGTATCTGGACATCGTGCGGCGGGTCAAGGATCAATTCGGCGCGCCAACCTTCGTCTATCAGGTGAGCGGCGAATACGCGATGCTGATGGCTGCCGCGCAGAATGGCTGGCTGGATGAGAAAGCGGTGGTGATGGAGTCGCTGCTCTCTATCAAGCGGGCCGGTGCGGATGGGATCTTGACATACTTCGCCAAACGCGCGGCGCAGTGGTTGAGGTAGGGCGGGGGTTCCCTAGCCCCTAGCCCCCAGCCCCCAGCCCCTAAAGTAGACCCTTAAGCCGGTAAAGAGCTTCCAAGGCTTCCTTGGGGCTCATCTCATCTGGCCGCAGTGCGGCGACTGCTTCCGGCAGCGGATGGATAGGCGCGGGCGGAAACAGATCGCGCTGCGCGCCAATACTATGCGGCAGATGCTGGGATTCGAGCTGTCTCAGCCGCTGTTTGGCCTGAGCGATCACGACGCGCGGCACGCCGGCCAGCGCGGCGACCTGCAGGCCGTAACTCTGGTTGGCGGGGCCTTCCTTGACGGCGTGCAGGAACACGATGCCTTCGCCGTGCTCGACGGCGTCGAGGTGCACGTTGGCCACGCCTTCGATCTCCTCGGGCAGGCTGGTCAACTCAAAATAATGCGTGGCGAACAGGGTGTAGGCGCGTACTTTGCGTGCGATGTGTTCCGCGCAGGCCCAGGCCAGCGCGAGGCCGTCGAAGGTGCTGGTGCCACGGCCGATCTCATCCATCAACACCAGGCTGTGCGCGGTTGCGTTATGTAGTATGGCGGCGGTTTCGGTCATCTCTACCATAAAAGTCGAACGCCCGCCGGCCAGATCATCCGCGGCGCCGATGCGCGTGAAGATGCGGTCCACCGGGCCTACACGCGCGCGCCGCGCGGGCACGTAACTGCCGATGTGGGCGAGCAGCACGATGAGCGCGGTCTGGCGCATGTAGGTCGATTTACCGCCCATGTTCGGGCCGGTGATGATGAGCATGCGGCGCGTGTCATCGAGCATCACATCATTGGGCGTGAAGGGGGCGTCGAGGGCCTGCTCGACCACCGGGTGGCGGCCGCCTTCGATGCACAGGCCCGGCGTGTCGGTGAGAGTGGGCGCGTTCCAATTCAGGGTTTCGGCGCGCTCGGCGAGATTGGCCAGTACATCCAGTTCCGCCAACGCCGCCGCGGTGGTTTGCAATCCGGCCAGCTCGGCGTTGAGTTTATCCAGCAGGTCTTCGTAGAGCGCCTTTTCGCGCGCCAGCGCCCGTTCATTCGCGCTCAGCACTTTATCTTCAAACTGCTTCAGTTCCGGCGTGATGTAACGCTCTGCGCCCTTCAGGGTCTGACGGCGCTGGTAGTCGGCGGGCACATGTTCGGATTGGGCGCGCGTCACCTCGATGTAATAGCCGTGCACGCGGTTGTAACTCACCTTGAGAGTGCTGATGCCGCTGCGCGCGCGTTCGCGCTGCTCCAGATCGAGCAAATACTGACCCGCGTTTTCGCGCAGGGTGCGTAACTCGTCGAGTTCGGCGTCGTAACCTGGCGCGATGACGCCGCCGTCGCGGATCAGCATCGGCGGTGTCTCGATAAGGGCGCGCGCCAGCAGGTCGTGTATCCCCGGATACGGCGTGATGCCTTGCGTCAACACTGCTGCGTTGTGTGTGCGTAATGCGTTCAGTACATCAGGCAACGCCGCCAAACCGGCGCGCAGTTGCACGAGATCGCGTGGTCGCGCGCTGCGCAGCGCCACCCGCGCCAGGATGCGCTCCATGTCGCCGATGCTGCGGAGCAAGTCGTGCAGCGTTTGCGCGAGACGCTGCTCTATCACTATGCCAATGGCGTCCAGGCGATGACTTAGTATCGCGCGGTCACGCAACGGGCGCTGTATCCAGCGCCGTAGCAAGCGGCTGCCCATCGCGGTCGCGGTGCGGTCCACTACAGCGGCCAGGGTGTGTTCCTGCGCCCCGGCAAGGTTGGTTTCGAGTTCCAGATTGCGGCGGCTCGCGGCATCCAGTATCAACCCCTCTTCACGCCGTTCGACGCTGAGGGCGCGGATGTGGGGCAGGGGGCTGCGTTGCGTGTCGCGGGCATAGTTCAAGAGACAGCCCGCCGCGCCTATCGCCACCGGTAAATCCTCGCAGCCGAAGCCCTTGAGGTCGCGGGTGCCGAACTGCGCGCACAACCCGCGCAGCGCGCTGTCGGTATCGAACTGCCACGGCGCGAGGTGATGCACTCCGCGCCGCTCCTCCACAAAGGCATAACGTCCGAGCGCCTCGCTGATGAGCAGTTCGGCGGGATTGAGCCGCGCCAGCTCACCGGCCAGCGCCTCGGCGCCGGAGGTTTCCAGCAGACTGAAACGCCCGCTGCTGATGTCCAGCGCGGCGATGCCGAAGTGCGGTTCGCCCCCGTGAGAGAGCGCCTCGTGCACGGCCACCAGTAAATTGTCGCGGCGCTCCTCCAGCAAGGCCTCGTCGCTGATCGTGCCGGGGGTGACGATGCGCACCACCTTGCGCTCCACCGGCCCTTTGGCCTTGGCGGGGTCGCCTATTTGTTCGCAGATCGCAACCGACACGCCCTGCCTGACCAGTTTGGCGAGATAAGGCTCGACCGCGTGCACCGGCACCCCCGCCATCGGGATGGGCTGACTGCCCGATTGGCCGCGCGCGGTGAGGGTGATGTCCAACAGCGCCGCCGCCTTGCGTGCGTCGTCGAAGAACAGCTCGTAAAAATCCCCCATCCGGTAGAACAGCAACTGCTCCGGGTGCTCGGCCTTGATGCGCAGATATTGCTGCATCACAGGGGTGTTCTGGGCAGGGGAGGGGGGTGTCTGTGCCATGCCCGCAAGTGTAGCGAAGTCGGCGGGTCACCTACAGGTTTTTGCGCGAACCCCCGCTTTAACCTCAGTTTGGGGTTGAAAAACAGGCTGTAAGTTAC
>CAYUAZ010000041.1:0-11971 GCA_964442865.1 uncultured Gammaproteobacteria bacterium | reverse complement strand
GGCGGCGATCCTCACGCAGGTGCAGGGTGATCGCATCCGCGCCCGCCTGTTCGGCCTCGATGGCGGCCTGGACAGGGTCGGGGTAGCGCGTGCCACGCGCCTGGCGCAGCGTGGCGACATGGTCAATGTTGACGCCCAGGAGCATGGCGTTTCCAGAATTTAGCATTCGAGTACCTGAGCGGCGGGCGCGACCCTGCGCAGCTTCTGCAAATTCATAAACAGCTCGCGGCTTTGTAACGGCTTGTCTCCGAGATAGCGGCCGAGCACGGCGCGCATCAAGCGCTTGCCGTCGCGCAGGCTTTGCGCATCGTGCAGCGCCTCGTCGCTCAGCGAGAGCAGACTGTGTCCGTGCATTGGGATGCCTTCGGGCGCATTGGCGTTGTAATGCGTGAGACCCCGCTCGATATGATAGCTATAGACCTTGTCCGCCTGCACCGGTTCGCCGCTCCCGGCCAAATGATCGAGCGTCATGGCGTAACCGATCTCCTTGAGCAGCCGCAGTTCGAAGATGCGCAGCGCGCGTTCCTCCTGGTCAACCTGCGTCAGGCCGGCGAGGGTGGCGAGATAGTCCTGAAATAGCGCGGGGTGCGGATCATGCCGATGCAGCAGCCGCAGCAGCAATTCGTTCATATAAAATCCGCTCATGGCGAGCCGACCTGAGATTCCCGGCCCCACTCCATCCGCCTCGCAGCCGGTGAGCGTGGCCAGTTCGGTGCGCCCGCTCCAGGAGATGAGCAGCGGTTGGAAGGGTTGCAGCACACCGGCCAAGCGCGACTTCGCCGCGCGCACCCCTTTTGCCACCAACGTCACGCGGCCATGATCGGCGGTGAAGGCCTCAATGAGCGCGCTGGTATCA
Source organism: uncultured Gammaproteobacteria bacterium (assembly GCA_964442865.1). Lineage (GTDB taxonomy): Bacteria > Pseudomonadota > Gammaproteobacteria > SURF-13 > SURF-13 > JACPZD01. Next base: position 11,115 of record CAYUAZ010000041.1, on the reverse strand, counting down.
CGGTACGGCCGCTGGTGCAGCACGTAGGCGGGTTGCAGTTTTATGCGGACGGTGTTCATGGTCATTTACGGTACCGACAAAAAACTCAACGCCAAGACGCTAAGTTGGTAGGGTGGGCACGCCGTTTGTGCCCACATGCCAATTGCATGTGATTCCGTGTGGGCACAAACGGCGTGCCCACCCTACCACTGTAAATTATCTCAAATCATAACCGAAATCAGCCAAGGCCCGCTCATTGTCCGACCAGTCCTCCTTGACCTTTACCCACATCTGTAAAAATACTTTACTCTCAAACTGCTTTTCCATATCGAGGCGCGCCTGTCGGCCGATCTCCTTGAGGCGCTTTCCGCCGTCGCCGATCACGATGGCCTTTTGCCCGCTGCGCTCTACCCAGATGATGGCGTCAATGTGCAGCACGGCATCCTGGTGGGAAAATTTCTCGATCTGCACCGTGGCCGCATAGGGCAGCTCCTGTCCCAGACTCTGCATCAATTTTTCGCGTATCAGTTCGGCGGCGAGAAAACGTTCGCTGCGATCGGTCACCTGATCTTCAGGATAAAAGGCCTCTCCCGGCGGCAACAGGCTCACCACCTTTTCCTCCAATAACGCCACGCCGTGACCGCTGCGGGCGGTGAGCGGGATGATGTGGGCGAAATCCATTTTACCGGAAAGCGTTTGTAAAAACGGCAACAGGGCCGTCTTGTCGCTGATCTTGTCCACCTTGTTGACCACCAGAATCACCGGGGCGCGGGCGGTCTTCAGCATCTCGCAGACGTGTTCATCCTCCGGCGTCCAACGCATGGCCTCCACCAGAAACACCACCACGTCCACGTCATTCAGGGCGCCTTTGGCGGCGCGATTCATGTAACGGTTCATGGCGCGCTTGCCGCCTCGGTGCAGGCCCGGTGTATCCAGGTAAATTACCTGGGTAGTGGGTTCGGATTTAATGCCCAGGATAGCATGGCGCGTAGTCTGCGGGCGGCGCGAGGTGATGCTGATCTTCTGGCCGAGGATGTGGTTAAGCAGCGTGGACTTGCCCACATTGGGCCGCCCTACGATGGCGACGTGGCCGCAATGCGCCAGCATCGTTATTTCGCTTCCAGTAATTTAAGCATCTTCTCTGCGGCGTCCTGCTCGGCGCGCCGTCGGCTGCTGCCGTCACCCCGCGTAGACTCGCGGCCCTGCACGATGCATTCCATGAGGAAAGTTTGTGCGTGCGCTTCACCGGATATTTCCAGCACGTTATAAAGCGGCGGCGGTAATCTGCGCGACTGTAGATATTCCTGGAGGCGGGTCTTGGGGTCCTTCAGATCCGTGCCGGGCGAGGCGGCGTCGAGGCGATCACGATACAACGACACGAGCATTTCGCGGCACGCGGCGAATCCTCCGTCCAGATATACCGCGCCAATCAGGGCCTCCAGCGCGTCGGCCAAGGTGGAGGCGCGGCGGTGGCCACCGCTCTTCTGCTCGCCCTGACCGAGGATGAGATACTGGCCCAACTCCAGATCACGCGCGAGATGCGCCAGCGTTTCCTCCTTGACGAGGCTCGCGCGCAACCTGCTCAACTCGCCTTCGTGCGCCCGCGGAAAGCGCTGATAAATCTCTTCGGCGATGATGAAGTTCAAGATCGCGTCACCGAGAAACTCCATCCGTTCGTTGTTTATACTGCCCGCGCTGCGATGGGTCAAAGCCGCTTCGAGCAGTCCACCATCGGTGAAACGGTAGCCAAGCTTTAATTTATCAGCGACCTCGCTCAACGGCCGGTCAGCTCCACGCTGTCGTCAAACTTGGCGACGATATCAACATTGCCGATGAATGATTCGCGCGCCTCGTACTTGATCTGCACCAAGGCCCGGCCGGAACCCGCCTTGATCACGATATCCTTGGGGGTAAGACGCCGCACCTCGTTGATATCAAGACGCCTGCTGAGCAGCGTCATGATTTCAGGCGCGGACCGGGAGCCCAGTCCCGCCTCGCTTTTGAGCGATTGCAGGCTGGAGACGATCTTGAAATTCTCCAGATAAAGTGGAATCAGTTTGAGCGCAATCAATACGAAAAAGGCGATCAGGCCCAGCACGATCACCACCCCTATAAACGTCATGCCTTGCTGCCGTGCGTGATTGTTGTTCATAGCACCTCCGCCTACATGGTTACGAAAATCAACGTATCGTCGAGCCAATGCGTCCCCAAGCGACACCGCCGTTGGACACATCCCAATTCATCCAGATCATAAACGCCTTGCCGACCAGATTAGCCTCCGGTACCGTTCCCCAATAACGGCTGTCGTTGCTGTTGTCGCGGTTATCGCCCATCACAAAATATTCTCCCGGCGGCACGTTGAATTCGCCTTCGGTAGTAAGCTGTCCGGGGCGCGTCAATATGTCGTGCTCCACGCCGTCGAGATTTTCCCTGAGCAGGCTTGCGCCCGTCATCCCCGCCCCCGCGCCCACGCCGGTGTACTCACCTGCCGGCTGTTGGGACATCGGCTTGCCGTTGATGTACAGTATTCTGCCGGTGTAGGTAATCTTGTCGCCCGGCACGCCCACCACCCGCTTGATATAGTCTACCGTGGGATCGCTGGGGAAGCGAAACACCACCACATCGCCGCGTTTGGGCACATTCAGGGAGACGATCTTTTGATTTAGTACCGGCAGACGCAGGCCATAACTGAATTTGTTGACCAGAATAAAATCGCCCGTGAGCAAAGTGGGCATCATCGAGTTGGAGGGGATGCGAAACGGCTCCGCCACGAAGGAGCGCAGCACCAGCACCGCGAGTATCACCGGAAAAAACGAACGCGCGTACTCGACGATCAAGGGCTCCTTGCTCTCCGGAGTCGCGCCACCCACAGCCGCCAGCCGCCTGCGCGGCGCCCAGAGCAGGCTGTCCGCCAGCCAGATCGCTCCCGTCACCGCCGTCGCCAGCACCAAAATTGTTGGAAAATCGAAGTTCATCGCCATTCCTATTTTTTACCTACCCGCAATACCGCCATAAACGCCTCTTGCGGGATCTCCACGGAGCCGACTTGCTTCATGCGTTTTTTCCCCGCCTTTTGTTTTTCGAGCAGCTTGCGCTTGCGCGAGATGTCGCCGCCGTAACACTTTGCGATTACGTTTTTGCGCAGCGCCTTGACCGTCTGGCGCGCGATGACCTGCGAGCCGACAGCCGCCTGGATCGCCACGTCGAACATCTGCCGCGGGATGATCTCCTTCATCTTGTCGGTCAGTTCACGGCCCCGCTGAGTAGACTGCTCGCGGTGCACAATCAGTGACAGGGCGTCCACCTTCTCGCCATTGATGAGGATGTCGAGCTTCACCAGGTTGGAGGCCTGGAAGCGCACGAATTTATAATCGAGCGAGGCGTAACCGCGGCTGACGGATTTGAGCCGGTCAAAAAAATCCATCACCACCTCGTTCATCGGCAGCTCGTAGGTGAGCGCCACCTGGTTGCCGAGGTACTGCATGTTCTTTTGCGCCCCGCGCTTCTCCTCGCACAGGCTGATTACATTGCCGACATATTGCTGCGGCGTCAAGATGTGCGCCTCAATGATCGGTTCGCGCGTCTCGGCGATGTAGTTGGGTTCCGGCAGCTTGGCGGGATTGTCCACTGTGAGAACTTCGCCTTTGGTGGTCAACACCTCGTAGATCACCGTCGGCGCGGTGCTGATGAGGTGCAGATCGTATTCGCGCTCCAGGCGCTCCTGCACGATGTCCATGTGCAACAGGCCCAAAAAGCCGCAGCGGAAGCCGAAGCCCAGCGCCTGCGAAGTCTCCGGTTCGTAATACAGCGCCGCATCGTTCAAGCGCAACTTGGAGAGCGCCTCGCGGAAGGCCTCGTAGTCTTCACCGTCTATCGGGAACAGCCCGGCGAACACCTGCGGCTGTACGGCCTTGAAGCCGGGCAACGCCGCAGCGGCGGGCCGGTCCAGGTGAGTGAGCGTGTCGCCGACCGGCGCGCCGTTGATGTCTTTGATCCCGGCGATGATGTAGCCCACCTCGCCGGCGCTGAGCTGGTTTGTTTCCGTGCGCTTTGGCGTGAAGATCCCTACCTTGTCTACTTGATAGTTGCGGCCGGTGGACATCACCATGAGCTTTTGCTTGGGCGCCACCGTGCCCTGCATTACACGCACCAGCGAGATCACGCCGACAAAATTGTCGAACCAGGAATCTATAATCAGCGCCTGCAGCGGCGCGCCGGTATCGCCCTTGGGCGGCGGGATGCGGGCGATAATTTCCTCTAATAATTCCTCAACACCCACGCCGGTCTTCGCGCTCACCCGCAGCGCGTCGCTGGCCTCGATGCCGATGATCTCCTCGATCTCCTTGATGACCCGCTCGGGCTCGGCGGAGGGCAGGTCAATCTTGTTCAGCACCGGCAACACTTCCAGCCCCTGCTCGATCGCGGTGTAGCAATTCGCGACGCTCTGCGCCTCTACCCCCTGGGCGGCGTCCACCACCAGCAGCGAGCCTTCGCAGGCCGCCAGCGAGCGCGAGACCTCATAGGCGAAGTCCACGTGACCGGGGGTGTCAATGAAATTCAACAGATAGTCGCTGCCATCCTTGACGCGATAATGGAGGGACACGCTCTGCGCCTTGATGGTGATGCCGCGTTCGCGCTCCAAATCCATGGAATCGAGCACCTGTTCTGACATCTCACGCGAACTCAACCCACCGCAGATCTGGATGAAGCGGTCGGCCAGCGTAGACTTACCATGATCAATGTGGGCGATGATAGAGAAATTGCGGATATGCGTAAGATCAGTCACAGTGCCGCTTCAGTATCCATATTGACAGCATTATACTCCAGCGCAACGTTCTTCATGTTTCATAAAAACAAAGGCCAGCCCGTGGGCTGGCCTTTGTGAGAGTACCCCCAACCCCGTTAAGAAGGCTTGGGCAGAGACAGAATGAAATCCGCCAGCTTTTCGATCTCGTTGTCCGGCACACGCGGGGAATAGGGCGGCATCACCGCCGTTCCCCAACGGCCCGTGCCGCCGGTGTGTATCCATTTTATCAACATCTCGCGGGCATCCGGCTTGCCCCGGTATTTCTCCGCCACGGCGCCCCAGGCCGGGCCGATGATCTGCCGCTTAAACTCTTTGTCGTGGCAGGCGAAACAACCGCTGCTCTTGGCCAGGGCGGCGCCCTCTTCCCGGTTCGGCGCCTTACCTGTGCTTGCCGCAGCGGGCGCGGGCTTGGCCGGCTCTTCGGCGGGAGCCGGGACAGGCGCAGCAGGTTCTGCAACGGCCGGTGATGGGGATGACGCCGCAGGTGCAGGTGGGGATGTGGGAGCAGGCGCCGGTGTCGCGGCGGGGGCCTTGGGTGCCGCGGGGGCGCTCGTCGTCTGCGCCGCATCTTCGCTGCCGCACGCACTCACCAGCAGGGTGAGAGCGGCAATCATTACAAATAGGGATTGTTTCATCGTTGTACTCCCTGCTGCTCGGTTAGTGCCTAACATTATAGATTAGGCAGCGAGGGGGTACTATACAACATAAGGGAGTGAGGGTGTAGCCCACAGACAGCGAAGACCAGGGCTGCCGTGCAGGCAGCCCCGGGGCTTCTTTACAGCCGATTACTGGGCTGCGGGTTCTGCAGGTGCGGCTTCGACAGGCGCCGGGGCTGGCTCAGCAGCCGGGGCAGGAGCGGGCTCAGCGGCAGGCGCCGGGGCGGGCGCCGGTTCGGCGGCCGGGGCCGGCATAGCCGACTCAGCGGGAGCTGGCGCGGGGGTTACGGTCGTTTCGTCTTGTTTGCCACAGGCGCTAAGGGCCAATGCCAGGCTGATAGCAACTAATGCGGTGTATCTCATTTTATCTTCCTTCAAGGTTGGGTTAAAAATTCGTGCACAATTGAGATTTAGACTCAGCGCAAAGTTTAACAGATTTTTGAAACCGGATCAAAATGGCCCTTCTGGCTATGCGGCAGTATCCGCTATGGCGCTTCAGGTCTGATCCGTGTATACTGGCCGGATTCTGTATATCCATTTGATATATAGAGCATACGCGTCTCTTATCTCTCTCTCCGGTTTTATACCGCAGGCTTCCTGATAGCGACGTATAAGGAACCTGGCGGTCAGCCCCAGCCACTGCGGTACCCGCCCTGACAGTTCGCACTATAGCGGCCTCTATGGGTTTGCTAGGTCGTATTTTGCTGTTTAGCACCGGTTTTTAACTTTTAATCCGCGCGTGGACTGCGGATGAGGATACTATTTTGTCATTTCAAACATTAAATCTTGATGCAAAGCTGTTACGCGCCATCGAAACGAGCGGTTACACCACTCCCACCGATATTCAAAGCCAGGCCATTCCGGTCGTTCTGTCAGGCCGCGATCTGATGGCCTCGGCGCAGACCGGCACCGGCAAGACGGCTGCCTTCGTTCTGCCCGCCTTGCAACGCCTGCTCACGGCCACCCCACGCCAGGGCCGCGGACCACGCATGCTGGTCTTGACGCCCACCCGGGAACTCGCCGCGCAGATACTGGACGCCGTCAAACGTTACGGTAAGTTCGTGCAGTTACGCACCGGCGCCATCGTCGGCGGCGCGCCCTACCCTGCCCAGCAAAAACTTTTGCGCGAGAACCTGGACATCATGGTTGCGACCCCCGGCCGTCTGATTGACCACATGGAGCGCGGCCGCGTGGACTTCTCGCGCGTCGAAATGCTGGTGCTGGACGAAGCCGACCGGATGCTCGACATGGGCTTTATCGAGCCCGTCGAGCTCATCAGCAAGGCGACCCCGGCTGACCGGCAAACCTTGCTGTTTTCCGCGACCCTGGAAGGCAAAGTCTTAGGCCTGGCGCGCAAGCTGTTGAAAGACCCGGTGCGCATACAAGTGGCCGGCGCGCAGGAGAAGCATTCCCAGATCGAGCAGCGCGTGCATCAGGCCGACGACATGCGCCACAAGCGCCGTCTGCTGGACCACATCCTGTGCACCAAAGATCTCAATCAAGCCATCGTCTTCACCGCGACCAAGCGGTCCGCGGACGATCTGGCCAAATCCCTGACCGCCGATGGCCACGCCTGCGCCGCTCTGCACGGCGACATGCAACAGGGTGCACGCAACCGCACCGTGCAGCGCCTGCGGCTAGGGACCGTCAAGGTCCTGGTCGCCACCGATGTCGCCGCGCGCGGCCTGGACATCAAAGGCGTCAGCCACGTCATTAACTTCGACCTGCCCATGGTGGCCGAGGACTACGTTCACCGCATCGGCCGCACCGGTCGCGCCGGGACCTTCGGCATCGCCGCGTCGCTGGTGGGGCCTCAGGATTGGGGTAAACTCGCTGGCATCGAACGGCTCACGGGAAATCGCCTGGAGCGGCACGTTGTCCCCGGTCTCGAACCCACCGTGCCGGAATCCAGAGCATCCCGGCCCGCTCCGCGCCAAGGTAAAGGCAGGGGGCAAAAGGCCGCCGCCGGCAAGGGCGGGGGATTCAAGGGCGGGTTTAAGCAAGGCTTCAGCAAGGCTCGCGGCGAAAGCCGTCCCTCCGGACGCAGCGATAGCCGCCGGAGCAGCGCCCGCTCTCGCGTCTGAAGTACGGAGTAGTTTTGGTAACACGGAAAGCGGGGCGCAAGCCCCGCTTTTTTTATGCCCCGTGATCGCGTGGGGTCTGTACGTGTGTGTCATTGAAAGACGCGATCTGTTTTTTCATGTCAAGAAAATAGACCCTATGCTCCCCTGTGTTTTCCGTGATGTCAGTTGACACCTATACATCGTAGTTTACTTCAATCGCCGCAACCTACACAGACTTGAAGCAGTGGGTGCAGCGCTCCATTATTTTCCCAAACAGTAAGTCCTGTACCCCAAAGATACGGCTCCGTTGCCCAATACTCAGGGCTTCCATTTTTGTTGATGTCGCTCACGGCAAGTAATTTGGGACGCACGCACGGCGGCGGCTGGCTCTCAGGGTGATCGCCCTGCTGCACGCATGAGGTGTTGAGCCGATAAAATTCGGCATTGTCTTCGGGTGAGGGTGTGTGAAATATACCCGGAATCGGTTTGCTACTTAATAAGGTCCAGCGCGGTGGAGTGGCTTTCCCGAAAGTACCGAAATAGACACAATGATCCTCATTCATATGATCGAGGAAGGAACCAACAGAACTCAATTTAACTGGCTTTGACGCTGGGGCAAGAGCTCTCCAAAAAGATTGGCCTTTGTGGATAGTCGCACCCGGCGTTTCCTTAAGAACGTTGCCGTTAAGGAGAGCAAGTGGGCGGAATGGCTCAACTGTTGTTGTTTGAGTTTGAATCCCCCGCCCGAATTGGGTTGTCTTTCGAACATCAGTAACCCATGCGATTACTACGCCGTCCTCCTGCGAGATGTCAGTAAAAGAACAGTCAGGGAGTTGACTTGACTCATTACTGAGGAGCTCGCCTCCCCAACTGGCACGAGTAGATACCAAAAGCGCAATAAAGAAAATGAGCGGTGTTATGAATCTCATCTATCCGTCCAACTCAAGTTAGACACCAATGGCGTCTAATTCTGGCATTTCCGATTGTTAAAGCCAAGAAAGCTATCTTCATGGGAAAAATCATGAGCGGAGGCTTTTTCATTAAGGTTTGGCGTCAGGTACCTTGCTGACCGGCTCTATAACGGGTTTCTCCCACGGACCTTTGACGGTGTACTGATAGCGGGCGATTTGGCCGATACCGGGCAGCAGTTTGTCGGCGAGAAATACGCCGAGTGCGGCGACCGGCCCGCCGGCGACGGCGGCGGCGAGGGGGAGGCTGCTTCCGATCTGGGGAAGGACGGTGACGAGTTGATCGTAATCCTTGGCGTCGAGGCCGGTTCTGCCGGTGACGGCGATCACCGCAGAAGGGCCTTCCATGATGAGATTGTTGGTGTAGGCGTTGCCTTGTTCGAGGCTGAAGGTTCCGGCGATCTTATCGAATCCAAAACCCTTGGAGAACAGGTCGGTGAAGTCGAGAGTGAGGCGGCGCGGCAGGGCTTGTAAACTGAGCAAACCGAATATCCGGCCCGCGCCGGGTTCGATATCGAGAAACCGTCCTTTGCTGGCCTTGAGGGAGAGCGTGCCGTTGAGGTGGGCGAGGGCGTAGTCGCCGGGTCCGCCCGGCCAATTTGCGGCGATCTCGATCTGCGCCTTGCCGCCCTCTACGGTCTCGGCGTAACCCAGTTGCGCGAGCGCCTTGCCGAGGTCGTCGGTATTGAGTTTGCCGTCTATATGGGACGTCTGCCCTGCGCCGGCTACCAGCCAGTCGCCCGTGGCGTCGAACCGGAAGTGACCGGATTCCAGTTGTAACCGGTCTATACTCAGGCCGCCGGTCTGTTTGGAGGCGTCGAGGGTGGTGCGGCCCAGGTCAATATCGCCGTATTTGAAGCTGTCGCTGGTGAGATGCAAGGCCGGCCAGCGGCGCGGGTCGAAGTCCGATGCTTTTGATTCCTTGGAGAGCGCGGCGAGGTGCAGCCGCTCGAAGGCCATCGTCAGATTTTGCTCGGGGGTTTGCAGGAAGCGACCACGCCCTGCGATGGCCTCGCTGTCGAGGGCGACGTTCCACCCTTGCGCGTCCTGCTCGGCGCGCAGGGCGATGTTGTTGAAGCGCTGATCGAATACTTCCAATACGCCGAAGCGCATGGCTATGTGATTCAAATCTTGCAGCAGCGGATTGGGTTGTGAGCCTGCGGCGGGTGTGGCGATATACGCTTGCCAATCGGCCCACGACAATTGCGGCAGCTCGCCGCTCAGCCGCAGACCCTGTTCGGGCAGATTTACCTCGCCGCCGCCGAAGCCGAGCTCGCCGCGCTTTAGCTTCCATCCGTTTTGCTGCACCAACTCGAAGACGCCGTTGATGCGATCACCGTAACTCAGCGTGAGCTGCTTGTCGCCCTGCTTGGCGAGATTGGTGGTGATGCGTACCGGCAGATCTTCGTTGGCGGCCTTGGCAAGCGGCGCGGGCAGGTTCACGGCCATGCCGTGCAGGTTGGAGACGAGCGTCAGATCAGCTTGCGTGGCGCCGTTGGCCGTATCCGAAAGCCGTAGGGTCGCAAGCCAGTCGGTCTCACCTTGCAGACCGCTGAACCATTCGGCCTTGATGTCGGGCGCGGCCAGCTTGAGTTGCTTGACGAGTGTCGCGATATCCGCGCGGCTGCGCAGTTCGATAATGGCGGTCAAGGGCGTCGGCCCCTTTGCGCCGGCTTGTCGTGTCCCCTGCTCGGTGCGGAGGGTGAGCCGTCCCGGCTGACCGTTGAAGGTCGCCGCAAGGTCGTTACCACTGAAGTTCAGGCCTTCCATGAATGCGACGGTTCCGGTGACATCGGCGAACGCGATGGCTTGCCCAAGCTGTTCTTTGGACAGCCGCACGCTGCTGTCTTTCAATTCCAGCGTACCCTTTACGCGGTTAGGTGTAGGGGAGAGAGGGATTTCCAGGTCAAGGTTCAGCACACTTTGCCCCTCGGCGCTGAGCCGGTTGATATACGTACCGAATTCTTTTTTGAGCGGACTTTCCTTGAGCAGTCGTAGCACATCAGAGGCCGGGCCTTGCGCCTTGGCCTTTACAGTGAGCAACGGTTCGTTCACGGTGACATCGGCAATTTCGGCGTGCGCTTCGACGAGTTCCGAGTTGTAGATCTTGGCGCTCGCTGCATTCACTTCCAGCCTGCGGCCGCGAAATACGACCTCCGCCTCGGTGTCGCCCAGCCACGGCCATTCCGGATGATAGGCCAGCAGCAGATCGCGCGTGGTGAGGTTGACTTCAAAATTGCCCTGATGGGCATCGAAGGGAAAATCGCTCAATCGCCCGTAAAACAAGGCGCTACCACCGGTGACACGGCCGCTGGGAAAAGATTGTTCCAGCCAATGCCCGCCTTTTTCCCCTATGGCTTTCAGTGGGAGGTAACGCGACAATTGTCCGACATCAAAATGTTCCAGCGCCAAGCGTGCATCTAAAAAGGGCGACGCTCCATCCTCCGGAAACTCCATGTGCATAGTTATGCTGGCGTCGAGATCGGCATTGTTGAGGCGTAGTTCCTCGGCGCCGATTCGCCATGTGCCTTCGGTATGTTGCCAGATCACTTGGCCCGACAGGGTGTTGAGGCCGATGGGTGCTGAGAATAATTTATCTGCCTTGAATGTGATGTTGCGCGCGTCGAGATCGAGTGCGCCGG
>CAYUAZ010000040.1:3385-12096 GCA_964442865.1 uncultured Gammaproteobacteria bacterium | reverse complement strand
TTTACGGCATAAGCGATTTTGAACTGCTAAGCCGGAGGCGTACACCACTGCGAAGGGTTGCTCGGCTCACCGTGCGCCCGGATCTCAAAATACAGCCCGGCGGGTTCCTCGGCGCCGTTTAAACCCACGGCGGCGATGGTCTCGCCGGCCTCAACCCGGTCACCGGATTTTTTATGCAACTCGCGGTTGTGGCCGTACAGGCTCATGTAGCCGTCGCCGTGGTCAATAATGACGAGCAGACCAAAGCCGCGCAGTGCGTCGGCAAACACGACCCGGCCCGCAGCAATGGCCCGCACCGCCGCGCCTTCTGCGGCCTGGATTAACACCCCGCGCCATTTCAGTTGCCCGCCCAGCCGCGGGCTGTCGTAATGGGCGATGAGGGTCCCCTGGCTCGGCCACGGCAGTTTGCCCTTGAGCGTCGCAAACGGCGCCGCGTCGCCGCCAGACTGGGGTGCATGGGCCGCAGCGGGCTTCAGCAAGGTGGGAAGCAGGGCCTGAAGGCGTTTTTCGTCCTCCAGCAGGCGGGTCAGCTCCTCATTCTGGGAGCTGATCTCACCACTGAGTCCCGCGAGCAGTTGGGTGCGCGTTTGTCGGCCCAGTTCCAGAAGCTGCTTTTCATCCCGTTGCGCGGTCTGGAGTATCTCAAGGCTGGCCACCTGCTGTCCGATGGACTCCGTCACTGCGGCAAGTTGCCGGAGATTCATATTGTAGTGTTCTATCCGGCGCATCCGTGCGCGATTGAGATAGTCGTAATAAGCCAGATGACGGCCGAGCCGGGCGGGGTCTTCCTGATTCAACAGGATCTTCAGATCATCCTGCCCCCCCAGTATATAAGCTGCACGCAGTTGCCGGCCCAGCGCCGCGCTCTGGTTGTCGAGCTCGTCCTGCAGGTGATGCTTTTCTGCTTCCAGTTCATCGAGCCGCCGGGTATGGGTTTGCAGTTGTGCGTCATGCTCCTTGAGACGCGCATCGAGAGCGGCAATAGCCTGCTCGGCGTCGGCGAGACGGGTGCGCAGATCGTCTTGTTGCTGCTGCGCGCCCTGCAGGCTGTGCCGCAAAGTCTCGATCCGGCTGCGAAGATTTTCCAGTTCTGTGGACTTGGTTTGATAATTTGCGGTGTTGTTGTCTTGGCCAGCGCCGACCCATGCGGGCAGCACCAAGGCGTATATAAGCGCGAGAACGCTTATCTTGTATCTTGTATCTTTTACCTTGTATCTGATTCTAATGAACAAGCTCCACCAGGCTATCGCCGCTCATCTCGGAGGGGATGTCCAGATCCATGAGGTGCAGCAGAGTCGGGGCGACATCGGCCAAGGCCCCGCCTTGGGCCATTTTGGCCGGCCGACCGACGTAGACCAACGGCACCGGATTGGTGGTGTGCGCGGTGTGCGCCTGCCCGGTGCCTTCGCCGATGAGCTGCTCCGCGTTGCCGTGATCGGCGGTGATGAGTACTTCGCCGCCGACTTTTTTTAAGGCCTCCACGATGCGCCAGAGACAGGCGTCTATGGTTTCAATCGCCTTGACGGTAGCGTCGAAGTTGCCGGTGTGTCCTACCATGTCCGGGTTGGCGAAGTTGCAGATGATGGTATCGTAGGTGCGGCTCTCGATGGCCTGCACCAACTGGTCGGTGAGTTGCGCCGCGCTCATTTGCGGCTGCAAGTCGTAGGTGGCGACGTGCGGCGAGGGGATCAGAATGCGATCCTCGCCCACAAACGGCTGCTCCTCGCCGCCGTTAAAAAAGAAGGTCACATGCGCGTATTTTTCGGTCTCGGCGATACGCAGTTGACGCAAACCCTGTTCCGCGACATAGGCCCCGAACACGTTTTTCAGGCGCTCCGGCGGAAACGCCACCGGCACGGGGAAGTCCTCGCTGTAATCGGTGAGGGTGACGAAACCGCCGAGCTTGGGCGTGGCCTCGCGCCGGAAACCGGTGAAGTTCGGCTCGATGAAGGCGCGCGTGATCTGGCGGGCGCGGTCGGAACGGAAATTCATGAAGATCACCACGTCGCCGTCCTCGATGCGCACCGGTTGCTCACCTGGCGGGACGATGGCGGTGGCCTTGACGAACTCGTCGGACTCGTCGCGCGCATAGGCCATCTCGAGCGCCTGCCTGGCGGTCTCGGCGCGGAACTCCGCCTTGCCCAGCGTGATGAGGTCGTAGGCCGCCTGGATACGCGGCCAGCGGTGATCGCGGTCCATCGCGTAATAGCGGCCTATGAGCGAGGCGAAGCGGCCCTTGCCGAGCGCCGCGAACTTGTCCCCCATCGCCTTGATGGAAGACGCCGCACTCTTTGGAGAGGTATCGCGGCCATCCAGAAAGGCGTGCAGGTATATGCGCGGCGCGGCGCGGCGCGCCGCCAATTCGGCCATGGTGTGGATGTGCTCTTCGTGACTGTGCACGCCACCGTCGGACAGCAGCCCCAACAGGTGCACCGCCTTGTTAGTGGCGACGGCCCGATCCACGGCCTTGGTCAATACCTCGTTGCTGAAGAACGAACCGGTCTTGATGGCGCGGCTGATGCGGCTGAATTCCTGATAGACGATGCGTCCCGCGCCGAGGTTGAGGTGCCCCACCTCGGAATTGCCCATCTGATCGGCGGGCAGGCCGACATCCGCCCCCGAGGTGCCGATGAGCGTGTGCGGATAATTTTTCCAAAGGCCGTCCCACACCGGCTTGCGGGCGGCGAGTATGGCGTTGCCTACCGGATTTTCGCTATAGCCCCAGCCATCCAGAACGATGAGCACCATGGGACGATGAGTTAAAGACATGGATTTCATCCTGTCCTAGGGCGAGTGCTGGCGGGGCCTGGACAGCCGGGGAAACATAAAGACAATGGCATGAAAGGCGTTATAACTATAAAATAGGCGTTCATGTAAGCAAATTATACAATTTCTTCCCTATTCGGTATACAGCACATGCAGCAACTAAGCACATTCGTCGTCGCCCACTGGGAACTGTTTCTGGCGTTGGCAATTATCCTGATCCTGCTGTTCACCAGCGGCCTCAGCCAGAAAATGCTCGGTTTCAAAGAGGTGGAGCCGCCGGAGGCGGTGCGCCTCATCAACCAGCAAGGCGCCGCAGTGTTGGATGTGCGTGAAGATAAGGCGTTCCAGGAGGGCCACATCGTGCACGCGATCTCCGCCCCGCTGGAAAATTTGGAGGCGCGCCTGCCGGCGCTGGAAAAGTATAAAGACAAACCCGTCATCATCGCCTGCCAAACCGGCGAACGCTCCGCGCGCGCCGGTGCGCTGCTGCGCAAACAGGGTTTTACCACGCTCTACAAATTGGCCGGCGGGCTGCGCGCGTGGCGCGAGGCCAAGCTGCCGCTGAGTAAATAGTCATGATCGTCATCTACAGCACCGGCGTGTGCCCCTATTGCGTGCGTGCGAAGCGTTTTTTGGATGCCAAGGGCGTGAGTTACACCGAGCTGCGCGTGGATCTCGACCCCGCTCTGCGGCAACAAATGGAACATAAAAGCCAGCGGCGCAGTGTTCCGCAAATCTTTATCGGCGACCACCATGTAGGCGGTTTTGACGACATGTGGCGTCTCGACCAGAGCGGGAAGCTGGACACCCTACTTGGCGGAATTGCTTAGGCCTAATTACTTACAGAAGCACCCTCAACCGACAACAGGAAATATATATGGAAGAAGCACAGGAGCAGCAACAGCCGGGCACGGGCTCGAATAACATTCAATTGAGCATACAGAAGATCTATGTCAAAGATCTCTCCTTCGAGACCCCCAACTCCCCGCAGATATTTTTGGAAAGCTGGGCGCCGGATATCAACGTTCAGTTGCGCAGCGCCGCAGCGCCGCAAAGTGAGGGCGTCTATGAAGTAACCTTGACCATTGTCGTCACCACCAAACAGGGTGACCGCACGGCCTACCTCGCGGAGGTGCACCAGGCGGGGATTTTCAACATCACCGTTGGCAACGAAGCAGACCTCGGCCCCGTACTGGGCAGTCTCTGCCCCAGCGTGCTGTTTCCGTTCGCGCGCGAAGTGGTAACAGAGTTGGTCACCAAGGGCGGATTCCCGCAATTTCTGCTCTCACCGGTGAATTTTGATGCGCTTTATATGCACACCCGCTCTAAGGCAGGACAAGGCGAGGTATTGCAATAACGCCTCCCGCCAAACCGATAGCGGTCTTCGGCGCAGGCTCCTGGGGGACCGCGCTGGCTATCCTGCTCGCGCGCGATGGCGCACCGGTCACATTGTGGGGCCGTGATGTAAAACACATCGCCGAGTTGGCCGAGGCGCGCTGCAATAATAAACTCCTCCCCGGCATCGCCTTCCCCGCCGCACTCAAAGTTACAGCCGACGTCGCACTGGCGATGCCAGGCTGCGAGGATTGCCTGGTGGCAGTGCCGAGTCACGCCTTCCGTGCAACATTGACGCGCCTCGCGCCGCATTTGAAATCGCACATGCGTATCGCCTGGGCCACTAAGGGGCTGGAACCGGAATCGGGAAAGTTGCTGCACGAAGTGGCCGAAGAAATAGTAGGCGCACGCCCCACCGCCGTCATCTCCGGCCCCACCTTCGCGCGCGAAGTGGCGGCGGGCTTACCCACCGCCCTCACCGTCGCCTCCGCCACGCCACAGTTTGCCGCTGATCTTGCCTCACGCCTGCATAACGACACCTTTCGCGCCTACACCTCGGATGACGTGATCGGTGTGGAAGTAGGTGGGGCGGTCAAAAATGTGCTCGCCCTCGCCGCCGGCATTGCCGACGGCCTGGGCTACGGCGCCAACACCCGTGCCGCGCTCATCACGCGCGGCCTCGCCGAGATGATGCGCCTGGGCGTAGCGCTCGGCGGCAAACGCGAAACCTTTATGGGCCTCGCCGGATTGGGCGACCTCGTGCTCACCTGCACCGACGACCAGTCACGCAACCGCCGCTTAGGGCTGGCGCTGGCGCGCGGCACAGCGCTCGCAGATGCGCTGCACGACATCGGCCAAATCGTAGAAGGCGTACCCACCGCGCGCGAAGCCATGCGCCTGGCGAAAGCGCATGGAGTCGAAATGCCCATCAGCGAACAGGTGTGCTGCGTGCTGCACGAAGGCAAACCCCCCCGTGCAGCCGTGCAGTCATTACTCCAACGCGAACAAAAAGCGGAAACGATGTAGGTCAGATCAAGCAGAGCGGATCCGACATTTCATTTAATGCTGCGTCGGCTCCGCAAAGCCAGGGTAGGGTGGGCACGTTTTTTGTGCCCACGCTCTAGCACCGCTTAACGCTTACTCTCCTTCTTGGCCTTCTTCGCGTCTCTTTTTTCTTTCATGGTCTTGGCCGGTTGCTTCTTGGTTTGTTTCTTACTGTCCATGCTTTTACTCATAGTTTTCGCTCCTTATTATCCAAGTTATGAAGATTAGTAGTAGGTTGTTCCAGTCACGCCTTTTATTTTAGCAGCGTCGTGTCGGATCCGCTACGCTTGATCCGACCTACATTTAGCGCGTAGCCTGGGTGGAATAAAATGAAACCCAGGATAATTCATCCCCGGATCCCACCTACTGTTTCATCCAGGCTACTTCCTGGTGCGATTGAACTCCATTACGCAGGAGGGTACTATAATCGCATGCAGCCCAGGCTATGCTCACGCAAGAAACACGGGCCACTGAGCCTGGTTGCTGCAGGCGCCTAAATGAAGACGGCCGCGTCTGGATAGCGCCGCGTGAGTACAGAGATCGCCTATGATTTTGAATGGGATGCAGCTAAGGCCCTTGCCAACGTGGCCAAACATGGCGTCACGTTCGATCAGGCGGCTGCGGTGTTTCTGGATGCGCTGGCGCTTACGGTCTACGATGAGTCCCACAGCCAGTCTGAGGAACGCTGGTTTACGATCGGGCACGACGCGAGCGGCATACTTTTAGCAGTAGCACATACGTATCAGGCAACATCATCCGCGAGCGCCCGGGTGCGCATCATATCGGCGCGCCAGGCAACCAAGCGTGAACAACGTTTTTATGAGGACGAACCTCGATAGGTGACACCATGAACGCAACGAGCAACCCACTCAACGACGACCTGCCGGATGAGATTAACTTCTCGGAAGGCGTGCGGGGAAAATTCTACCGGCCGGGTGCCAAGCTCAACCTGCCAGTGTATCTCGATGCCGAGGTGCAAGCCTATTTGACTGTGATCGCATCCAAGAAGGGCGTGCCATTATCCAACTTGGCGAACGATCTGCTCAAAAAGGAAATTGCGATTCTCGAAGCAGCAAAGTGAAACGGCGACGCTCTGAGGAAAGATTAGGCAAGGGTGAGTATAAAATAAAGGCCTGACCCTGGATTTTCCGTTAATCACTACAGATTCTGTACTTCCCAGATGCTATGCTTAATGCTAGTTTATACATGCTTCAATATATCAGAGGAATATAGAAGTAAATATTTTTACACTGGAGAATAATCATGAGCAAATCACTTTTCGAAAGACTGGGCGATATCGAGGGTATAACCCGTATAGCGAATGATGTAATTGACAATCATCTGGCAAATAAATCGATTGCCACAAGATTCTCTAACAGCGACATCCCTAAAATCAAGAATGCAGCCGCTACATTTTTTATTTCAGGAACAGGTGGCCCCAATGTTTACAAGGGAAAGGATTTGTTAGCGGCTCATAAAGGAATGAATATTTCTGCCACAGAGTTTATGTCGGTCTTGGATGATGCTTTAGCTGCTTTGAAGAAGAACAATATCGGTCAACGAGAGCAAGAAGAAGTCTTATTTGTACTCTACAGTATGCGGTCTCAAATTGTGCTAGTTTGAATAGGCTAGGGTCTTGTAGTGTGGTATTCGAGGGAAATAGCGGCGTCAGATTATGCAATGCTACATTTGGCAGGAGCGTCGTTTCGGAATAAATAAGATGTGAGCGCGATGATTATAACGATCAAACATGTTCATGCAAGACATGACCCTGGTTCATCTCGATCTAATCCGAGCGGATCAATATGGCTAATCGGACACCCAAGCCGTGCTTTAGCCATCCTTAAACCCAAATAGTCCCAAACTATGAAAAGTGTTCCAGAGATTCGCCATGGAAGCAGCACCATCAAGATCCGGATACATAGTGGCCGGCGTAATGTTCATTAGTGCTAGGTTTGCGAGAGCCCTACCCATTTCCTGTCCGGGAACCTCGTATTTGCCTAAGTAAAGTGCTAAACCTCGTGACGAAAGATACGCTTCAACGTCGAGATGGATTTCATGGTTCAGTAGAGTGAATACTCCTTGCTGAGCTTTTTGGCGATGTCCAGCATCTGGGCAGGCGGGGAATACTTCGAATTCCTTATCCTTTTCCAATACATCAACCAGGACCAGTTCCCAGATCGCGATATGATCGGTTCCGAACCGAATACCGCCCTGATGCGTTCCGCTTCTAAAACCTGGATTTAGGGATTCTGCGTAGTCTAGGAAAGCGAAGAAGGCCGCCACATAAGGACTCTTCGTCCAATCCAACAGGGGAGTTGTAAGTCCATGATGGCGCCCAAGAGCCCACCAGTCATTTTCAGATAAATTAGCGCTCTGAATCGAGGGAAGCCCGATTGAATGCTCCTTGAATCGCTCGCGGTACCCGTCTCGAAAAACATCATATGCACCATTCGCAAAGACTTCTCGGATGTTTCTGGATTTATCTCTGCTCCTCATCCTATTCAGTGACCGCTCCCACGCGGATGAAAGTTCCCAATTTATATCTCGCTGTCCGCGAAATAGCCTGCTCGCCGCAAAACGGTCGATGCGAATCTGCCTAACGAAGTCGTCCCAATCCGAACAGATATGCCGCCTTACCTTGTTTTTTTCGAATTCTGTCATGGCGATTAATCGATTGGGCTGATGGCTAACGTAGAAGTGAGGTCAAAGGGGATCAAGTCCATTGTATGACTGTCTGAACTATGAGCGAGCCAAGCTCACAATTTGTTTTTGATATTTTATCTTCCCCGACTGACAACACTTAGTCCAGCGTCGCCTTGGCGGCCTGGGACTTGAAACGGGTGCTGAGATCAAGCATCCGCTCGATGGGACGGCGGGCGCGCGCAGTAATTTCGGGGGCGATGTTGACTTCGGGTTGCAGAGTTTCAAGGCAGGTGAGGATTTTTTGCAACGTGATGCGCTGCATGTGTGGGCAGAGTACGCAGGGGCGCACGAACTGCACGCCGGGGTTTGCGGCGGCGACGTTGTCGGCCATCGAGCATTCGGTGACCATGACCACTTTATTGGCGTACGATTGCTCCACGTCTTTAATCATGCCCGAGGTGGAGCCGACAAAATCGGCCACGGCGCACACCTCGGGCGGGGCCTCTGGATGCACGAGTACACGCACGCCGGGAAATTGTTCACGCAAGCTCTGGATTTGTTGCGGCGTGAAGCGTTCATGCACCATGCAGGTGCCGCGCCAAGCGATGATTTCGATCTGGGTCTGCGCGGCGACGTTCATGGCAAGGTAGTGATCGGGCAGAAAGATCACACGGTTGGATTTGAATTCATTCGCCGCAGCTTCCACGATCTCCAGGGCGTTGGCCGAGGTGCAGCAAATGTCCGACTCGGCCTTGACCTCGGCGGAGGTGTTCACATAGGTGACCACCGGCGCGCCGGGGTAGCGTTCTTTGAGCAGGCGCACGTCGGCGGCGGTGATGCTCTCTGCCAATGAACAGCCTGCCTTCACATCCGGGATCAGCACTATGCGGTCGGGAGCGAGCGTCTTCACGGTCTCGGCC
>CAYUAZ010000040.1:0-3375 GCA_964442865.1 uncultured Gammaproteobacteria bacterium | reverse complement strand
CGGGCGCTTCATCTTTGTTCAGCGCCGCCGCACGCCGCGCCAGTTCCAGCGAGTCGCCGGTAAAATCGGCAACACCGTAAAAAATCTCCGGCGACTGGTAATTGTGCGCAAGTATGATCGCGTGGCGTTCGCGCTTGAGTTGGTTTATTTTATGAACCAGTGGCGCCTTGAGCAACCACTCGACGTCCGGCACAAGGCCGTGAAGATTTTCCCAGACCGGCTGCGTCGCCTCGGCCACCTCGTCGGTGTAATTCTCGTCACGATAGCTGAGCGCGCGCGCTCCAGCCCGCGTCACCTCTGTGGCGCGGGTTCGCTTGCCGGAGACGCGCTCGTCCTGGTAGTACGGATCGGATTTAATCGGTATCGCCGCCATGAATTCTGAACTACCTTCAGCTCAGCGCCGTCCCGCTAACGACATAACTGACAGGTAACGGTGCTTGCCATATTGGATAATTTTACTATCTTGGGTTACCAATGTAGCCCCGAGACTGCGAGCCGTAGCAACCAGCATTCTGTCCACTGGATCGCCGTGGAATTGTCCGGGTAACCGGCTGCTTTCTATCGCTGCCTCGGCGGTCAACGGCGCAAGCTCTACTCCCGGCGCGCGGAGGGCAGCGTTAATCCAATCCAGGCAGGGTTTGACAAACTGCAAGCGCCCCTTCATCTCCAGCATACCGACCTCCCACACGGATAAGATGGACACGCGCAGCATACCCTGCTGAGCCGCGCGGTTGAGGGTGGTACGAGAGGCTGACGAAAATTTTTTCTCATCGCCGTTGATAAGCCATATCCAGGCGTGCGTATCGAGCAATAGTAGCGGACCGGATTTCTCAGAAGTCCGCATCCCAAACCTCGTTCAGCGGTTCGACGATGTCGCCCTTGACCACGACCGCGCCCCTTAAAAATCCGAACACCGATAGGGCTTGATCGGTAATCGGTGCGAGCTTGGCGATAGGTTTGCCGTGCTTGGTAATAACAATCTCTTCACGTTTCTGCGCGACCTCGTCCATGAGATTCAAGCACTGCGCCTTGAATTTGCCTGCGGAAATCTGCATAAAGCCTCCTGCCTTGATAATATGACTATAGTAATAGAACCATAGTCATAAAACAATCGGGGTGCCTCTTCCTGACTAGCTTTGTTGGGTTACGGCGCAAAAATCCGCGCCTAACCCAACCTACTGGATTTCTTTTGTGGCCTGTTGCCGTAAACGAATACCTACTTCACGCAACTGCTGTTCACCGGCCGGTGTGGGTGCACCGGTAAGAGGGCAGGCGGCGCTCTGGGTCTTGGGGAAGGCGATGACATCGCGGATGGACGGGCTGCCGGTCATGAGCATCACCAGGCGATCCAGCCCAAAGGCGATGCCGCCGTGCGGGGGGCAGCCGTATTTCAGCGCCTCCAGCAAAAAGCCGAATTTTTCCTCGGCCTCGGTGTCGCTGATGCCGAGCAACCTAAACACCGCGCTCTGCATCTCGGGTTTGTGGATACGTATCGAACCGCCGCCGAGTTCGGTGCCGTTCAGCACGATGTCGTAGGCGCGTGATAAACAGTTGCCGGGATCGGCTTCGAGTTTTTCTGTGGAGTCCGCCTTGGGCGCGGTGAAGGGATGATGCAGCGCCTGCCAGCGCTGGCCTTGCTCGTCCCGTTCAAACATCGGGAAGTCGGTGACCCACAGCGGCTGGAAGCCGTGCTCGACGAGACTACGTTCGTGGCCGAGCTTGACGCGCAGTGCGCCCAGCGCCTCGTTGACGACCTTGGCGCTGTCCGCGCCGAAGAAGATCAGATCGCCGCTTTGCGCTGCGGTGCGCCGGAGGATTTCCGTGACCGCCGCATCGGGCAGGAATTTGAGTATCGGTGACTGCAAACCCTCACGTCCTTGCGCGGCGTCGTTCACCTTGATGTAGGCCAGGCCCTTGGCGCCGTAGATGGCGACGAATTGCGTATAATCGTCTATCTCCTTGCGCGTAAGCGTTCCGCCGCCCGGCAGGCACAAGGCCGCGACGCGGCCGTTGGCATCGTTGGCGGGCGCGGAGAACACCTTGAACTCGACGTCACGCATCAAGTCGCCGACATCGGTGATTTCCAGTTTAATACGCAGATCGGGTTTGTCCACCCCGAAACGGCGCAGGGCCTCGGCATGGGTCATGCGCGGAAAGGGGTTGGGGAGCGCGACCTCCAATGTTTTTGCGAACAACTCGCGGACCATCTCCTCCATCAAGCCGGTAATCGCGGCTTCGTCCATGAATGACGTTTCGATGTCGAGCTGGGTGAATTCGGGTTGACGGTCGGCGCGCAGGTCTTCATCGCGGAAGCAGCGCGCGAATTGATAATAGCGCTCCATGCCGGACATCATCAGCAGTTGTTTGAACAATTGCGGTGACTGCGGCAGCGCGAAGAAGCTGCCCGGATGGGTACGCGACGGCACCAGATAATCGCGCGCACCTTCCGGCGTCGCCTTGGTCAGACACGGCGTTTCGATGTCCAGAAATCCGTGCCGATCCAGAAACTCGCGCAGGACGTGCGTGATGCGCGCCCGCAGCCGGAACCGCTGCTGCATTTCGGCGCGGCGCAGATCAATATAACGGTAGCGCAAGCGCGTTTCCTCGCCGACGCCCTCTTCGTCCAGTTGGAACGGCAGCGGCTGGGCGCTGTTCAGGATTTCCAGTTGCTCGGCCACTACTTCGATTTCGCCGGTGGCGAGATGCGGATTCACGGTTCCCGGCGGGCGATGCCGCACCCGGCCGGTGACGCGCAATACGTATTCGTTACGGACCCGTTCTGCGAGGCCGAAGGTATCCTGGCCGGCGGGATCGAACACCACCTGTGCCAGGCCGTTGCGATCGCGCAGGTCTACAAAAATTACGCCGCCGTGATCGCGCCTGCGGTGCGCCCAGCCGCACAGCGTAACCTGTTGGCCTTCCAGGGAGGTGTTGAGATCGCCGCAATAATGGCTGCGCATGGTTACTATTCCTAGAAAATATGATTTAAAGATTGGGACTAAGTGAGGGTGGTTTGCTCAAATCCTTGTTGCGCCATGTCGGGACGAACACGCCCATCGAGATAATCATCTTGAGCCCCTCGTCCACGCTCATGTCAAGCTCGATGACATCGCGCTTCGGCACCATCAAAAAAAAACCGGAGGTCGGGTTGGGGGTGGTGGGCATGTAGACGTTGATGACCTCGTCGGCCGTTTTCGCCTGCGCCTCGCCCGCCGTCACGCCGGTCTGAAACGCCACGGTCCACAGGCCGCGCCTGGGATATTCGATCAGCAGCACCTTGCGCGACGCCTGCCCGCCAGGCGCAAACAGTGTCTCGTCGACCTGCTTGGTCCCTGAATAGAACGCGCCCACCAGCGGGAGTCGGGCCCGCCGTCT
>CAYUAZ010000039.1:0-12189 GCA_964442865.1 uncultured Gammaproteobacteria bacterium | reverse complement strand
CGTCGGGTGATCGCGGCCCAGATGCACTTCGGAACCGTCCCACAGGCAGATGCGTAGATATCCGTCGAAATCCCGGAACAGGCGATACAGGATATGTTTTGCCAGCTCGATGCTTGAGCTTGCAGGCTGCAAAGCTATTTCCGAAGAGGTTGCCATTTCACTGAACTCCTTACAGTATCTACCAGTACTCAATTGCGGGCTAGAGCTTACCCTCAGCCAGCAACCGATCGATTTCCACTTCCGCAGCCAGCCAATTCTCTAAATCACAACCGTAGTTGAATCCATCTCTCTCAGCGATGTAATAAGCCGCAACCTCAATATGGTGCTGGCGTTGCTCTTCGGTCAACTGGGTATCGGCTTTGGCTTTATTGATATTGCTACTCATGGTTTGTCTCCTTCGTACACTACTGTCCGGTTAACTGAAGGTATGTCACGATCACACCCCCTTGCACTGTTGTTGCAGCGTCTATGATAAAAGCTGTGCGCGGCACACAGGTCAATCTTCCATTTCTATCGCTTCGATAAGGTGGCACACGGCTTTCCCGTCCGGTACGCCATCGGGCATCTTCGCCCAAGCGCGTAGCGCACGCTCCATGCGGCGTTGCAGACTCAGCATCTCCTCCAGCTGCTGGCGGTTATCGGCGATGCGCTGCTCGATGATTTCGCGCACGCGCGGGCACGGCGACTTACCGCGCTCCGCCTCCTGAATAATGACCCCGATCTCGCGCAGGGTGTAACCGAGCGCCTTGGCCTGAAGGATGAACCGAAGCCGCTTGAGGTGCGCCTCGGCGAACAATTTGTAGCCGTTCACCGGATCGCGCGCCGGCCGCAGCAAGCCAATGCGCGTGTAGTAGCGCACGACGTGCACCGGCACCTGCGCCTGCCGCGCCAGGCCGGTTGCCGTGGTCGCCGCGCCGGCGGATTTGCTGCGCGTGTGTTTCATGCGCCGCCTCGCCTGAACCGGACGCGCTCGCCTTTCGCGGCGGCGCTTTCCGCTTTCACCTTCATCATGCAAACAGGGGCCCGCATGCTTCGTCTCCTCCGGGTATCCGGCGCAACAATTGTTCGATCACGGACCGAGGCTTTCCGCGAACCGGCCGCGCGGCATCCTCGGATGCGTGAGCGCATGTAAGCACTGTACAACCTATGCGCAGGTGACAGGTCAACCCCGCCGTTGTCCACCGCCGCGCGACTGGAATAGCCCGCCCATCTCAGTTCCCGGCAAACCGTTCCGCCGGCTCGCCCGGCGCCATCCCGCACTCTCCATGCCGCAGACCGGGTCTTGGACTGTTCGATCCCCCTTGCTCACAGATAAGCTCCTCGCGCTTTACGCCCGCACTGCGTCGGCGGCGAACTTGCTGTCTCTGTCATGTCATAAGTCTCCCTGACTCAGCCATGCCCTGCGCGCGATGCGGCCCCCAGTCGCGGGATGAAGGCCGGCGTTTCGGCGGCATAGCGGGCGTACTGCTCGCCGAACCCGGCGGCGATTTCGCGCTCCTCGCTCCGCGCCAGACGCACATACATGTACGCCAGCACCGGGAACATGGCGAGCGTCAGAACCGTCGGCCACTGCAACAGAAAACCAAACATGGTAAGGACAAAGGCCGCGTATTGCGGATGGCGGATGTACGCATAGGGCCCGGAGGTGGCGAGCACGTGCGCGCGTTGCGCTGCATAGAGCACCTTCCACGCCGCGGCCAGCAGCCAGAAGCCGCCGCCGATAAAGGCGAAGCTCAGCAGGTGAAACGGCCCGAAATGGGGATTGGCGCGCCAACCAAACAGAATTTCCAATAGATGCCCGGCGTCATGAGAGAAAAAGTCCACGCCCGGATAACGGCTTTGCAGCCAGCCGGAGAACAGATAGATGGTCAGCGGAAAACCGTACATCTCGGTAAACAGTGCCACAATGAAGGCGGAAAAGGCGCCGAAGGAGCGCCAGTCGCGGGCCGTCCCGGGTTTAGTAAAACTGAAGGCGAAGATGATGAAGACCAGGGAGTTGATAATGACCAGCCACCAAAGGCCCTAGGCCGGTATGTCGCCCATGGATGGTCTCCGCGGCAAGGGTGTTGGCCGCCCCCGCCGTGAATGAAGAAGTGCAGCAGTGGGCAAACCAACAGCAGCAGGAGCAGGGGCAGAACGCCGAACAGGTGCGCCCGATGCTCGGCGAACAGGAAGAAGCCGGCGATCGCCAGAAAGGCCAGCAGTACCCAGCGGAAACGCCCGCTGGTGTCGCCCCCTCGGTTAGAATGGGTGTGATCGTGATTCATATAGCCTCTCCTCATGTGGACGTGTGTTCAAGCGTTTCAGCAGTGCCGAATTGACAATCACCGAGAGCGAGCTCAAGGCCATGGCTGCCGCGGCGATGATGGGATTTAAAAACCCAAAGGCCGCCACCGGGATACCGATGGTGTTGTAGATGAAGGCCCAGAACAGGTTCTGCTTGATCTTGCGCATGGTCGCGCGCGACAGACGTATGCTCGCCACTACGTCGCGCACGTCGTCCTTGATCAGGACGATGCCGCCGGTCTCCTTGGCCACATCGGAGCCGGAGCCGAGGGCGATGCCGATCTCGGCGACCGCCAGCGCGGGCGCGTCATTGACGCCATCGCCCACCATGGCGACCGCCTTGCCCTGTTTCTGTAAATCCTGAATGACTTTAGCCTTGTCGCCCGGCAACACCTCGGCGATCACATTCTCGATACCCAGTTCCCGGGCGATAGCTTCGGCGGTGCGACGGTTGTCTCCGGTGAGCATGATGACTTCCACGTTTTCCTTCATGAGCTCGGCGATAGCGTCCTTGGCCTCGGGCTTGAGCGTGTCGGCGACGGCGATGATACCGACAAGTTTGCCGTTGGCGCCGATCAGCATCGCTGTTTTGCCTTCGTGTTCCAGGCGTGTCATAGTCTCTTCCGCCGACCTGGGGTCAATGCCTTCGCGGGCGAAGAGACGGCGGTTGCCGAGGAGTACTACTACACTTTCTACCCCCACCATTCCCTCCCCCTGCAAGGGGGAGGGAATGATTTGCTGCACCCCCTCCCCCTCAGAGGGGGAGGGTTGGGGAGGGGGTGAAAGCTCACCGCGTATCCCATGCCCTGGAATCGCCTCGAATCCTGTCACCTTGGGCAGTTCAATATTGCGGTGCTTCGCCCTTCGCACAATCGCTTCACCGAGGGGATGTTCAGAGCCCGCCTCCACCGCCGCCGCCAGACGCAATACTTCATCGTCAGATAGATTGGAGAACGATACGACATCCGTCACATTCGGCTCGCCGCGCGTCAATGTCCCGGTCTTGTCGAACACCACCGTGGTGAGCTTTTCTGCGCGCTCCAGCACTTCGGCGCCGCGGATCAGGATGCCGGCTTCGGCTCCCTTGCCCACGCCCACCATCAGCGCCGCCGGCGTGGCGACGCCCAGCGCGCACGGGCAGGAAATGATCAGCACCGCGATGAAGGCGAGCAGTCCCTGCGGGAAGTTGCCGGCCGCCCACCAGCCGAAAAAGGCCAGCAAAGCGATCGCCACCACCGCCGGGACGAAATACGCGGTCACCTTGTCGGCGAGGCGCTGCACGGCTGCGGTGCTGGCCTGGGCGTCTTCCACCATCTTGATGATCTGGGCCAGCGCCGTCTCGGCCCCGACCCGCGTCGTCTTGAAGCGGAACAGGCCGGTGCGGTTGATCGTGCCGCCGATCACCGCGCTGCCCGCTGCCTTTTCCACCGGCATGGACTCGCCGGTGAGCATGGACTCGTCCACCGAGGAGGCGCCCTCCAGCACCAGGCCGTCGGTGGGAATTTTCTCGCCCGGCCGCACCACCACAGTCTCGTCCACCATCACCGACTCGGCGGGCACCTCCATCTCGGCGCCCTCGCGGATGACGCGGGCGACGGCGGGCCGGAGGTCCAGGAGCTTGCGCACCGCCGCCGAGGAGCGCTTCTTGATGATCTCCTCCATGTACTTGCCCAGCAACACGAAGGCGATGATGACGGCGGAGACTTCGAAATACACCGCGCGCTCCTCGACCTCGACCGGCAACACCTCGGGGAAGAACAGCACCGCCACGCTGTAGAAATAGGCCACCGAGGTGCCCATCGCGATCAGGAAATCCATGTTGATGCTGCGCGTGCGGAGCGCGCTCCACGCGCCCTTGTAGAAGCTCCAGCCGCCGATGAACTGCACCGGCGTGACCAGGATGAACAACCACATGCCCCAGGTAAACCACGGCAGCGCCGGAATCGGCGCCCAGGTGACGATGGTGGCGCCGGTGGCCAGCGTCAGAAACGCCCCGGCGCGCAGGATGGCGAGCACCAGCACCCCGGTGAGCGCGATGGTGACGCGGGTGCGCATGGACTTGAGTTCCTGCTCGGGCGACTCGAAGGTGCGCTGGCAGCCTATGCTGCAGAAATAATAGGCTCTTCCGGCGCGTTCGGTCTTGAGCGCTGTAGCCTTGTCCACCACCATGCCACAGATGGGGTCCTTGGCCATGTCCGTTTTTGCTGTTGCCGTGGTTGCTGCGGCGGGCAGGGCGTGGCTATGCCCCGCGTGCGGGTTCGTTTCCTGTGCCGGGTCACCGGCATGAACAGTCGCTCCCGGCGTCCTGCCTCCTGCGACACTAGCACGCCCCTGTGTGTCGTAAGCGGCGGGGTTTACCTCAAACTTACGCAGGCACAATTCCGAGCAGAAATAATAGACGGTTCCCGCATGGGAAGAAGTAGCTGCCGCCGATTTTTCGTCCACCGTCATGCCGCACACTGGATCAATTGCCATGACGTCTCCTGGTGAGTTGTTGAGGGATGCACACGTCTTGTATCAAAAAACGCCTGCCTCTGATAAAAGGTGCAGGGCTGGCAGCAATATTACTCCGAAGATAGACCATAAAGCCCATTTCGATTGATGCTATAGCGAAGTGGCTCTATAAAAACTGGAGAGCCAGGCCCGCAGCGCACTTACTGCTGTTTGGTGTTCCGTTGGTATTGCTTTGGGAGGCCGCACAATTTCCCCTCTATAAAGTTGTGGCATGAAAACGGCTCCAGCGATATTTCACAAGTTCAACGCTACGCAATTGCGGCCATGGATTTTTGAATGCGCGCCGCGTAATCAGGGTCTGCCGCGCCGAATTGCGCCAGCATTTTTTGCTGCACGCTTTTTGTCGCATGGATCAGGCCTCCGGCGATATTTCTCGCCAACTGATTCTTCTGATCATCGGACATTAACCGATACAGCTTCCCCGCCTGAGTGTAGTTGTCTTGCTCCTGCGTATCGTAGACCTTGATCCATGCCTCGCCGAGAATCGGCATGGGGGGTTCCGCGATCTCCGGTAACGGTGTGGGCGCGCCCTCGGCGGCCCGGTCGTTCGGGTAAAAATTCACCCCGCCGCCCTGGTTGTTGTCCGATCCGAATGCCGGGGGCATACCGGCCATTGCGCCGTCGCGTTGATAGTGGTGAAACGGGCAGCGCGGCGAATTGACCGGCAACTGGTTCACGTTCACGCCCACACGATAGCGATGGGCGTCCGGGTACGCGAGCAGCCGCGCCTGCAGCATCTTGTCCGGCGAGGCACTGATGCCGGGGACAAAATTGCCGGGGCTGAAAGCCGCTTGCTCGGTCTCGGCAAAATAGTTGGTCACATTTCTGTTGAGTTCCAACTGGCCTATTTCGATCAAGGGAAAGTCCGCATGCGGCAAGACCTTGGTCACGTCAAATGGATTGATCGAGTAGTTCCTGGCCTGCTCCTCAGTCATGATCTGTAGTTTGACGGCCCAACTCGGATAGTCCTTCCGGTCTATGGCCTCCACCAAATCCTGGTGCGCCCCGAACGCAGGCATTTTTGCTGCCTCCTCGCTGGTGAGATTTTTGATCCCCTGATTGGTTTTAAAGTGCCACTTTATCCAGAAGCGCTTGCCCTGTTTGTTCCAGAAACTGAAGGTATGCGAGCCGAACCCGTGCATGTGGCGGAGGGAGGCGGGGATGCCTCGATCCGACATCAGAATCGTGACCTGATGCAACGATTGCGGGCTGTTCGCCCAGAATTCATAGGCTGCGGCCGGATTCGGCAGGTTCGTCGCCGGATGCTTCTTCTGAGAATGAATGAAATCCGGAAACTTGATTCCGTCTCTGAGAAAAAACACCGGTGTATTGTTACCCACTATGTCGAAGTTGCCTTCTTCGGTGTAAAACTTGAGAGCAAAGCCTCTGGGATCCCGCGCATAGTCGCTGGAATCCTGCCCGCCACCGACGGTGGAGAAACGTGCAAACATCTCGGTCTTTTTGCCCTTGCCATGAAGGAACCTGGCGATAGTGTATTCCGACAGGTCTTTCGTCAACGTGAACGTACCGTAAGCGCCCGTCCCGCGCGCATGCACCACCCGCTCCGGAATACGTTCGCGATTAAAGTGGGCGAGCTTTTCAAACGCACGCCAATTATCAAATGTAAGCGGGCCGCGTTCGCCTGCGGTAATGCTATTCTGGTCATCAGCGACCGGCGCGCCATTGGCGCTGGTCAGGGGACATTTGGGCTTCTGGCTCATGTTTGCTTCCTCTATTTGTGCATTGAAAATGAGATGTCATAATAGCCGGTCAAAACGAATACCGAAAGTTGATTTTTCCAATCGTGATGATAGGAGATATATATCGCAGTTTATTGCGCCGGAATTCTCTTTGATTGCTCACATTGCCCGTACATAAAGCCTGTATCCATGCAGTATCCACGCCCCCAATCCCGCTAATAGGGCAATAAAAATCACCACCCCGCCCAGAATCGGAACCAGCCCGATGATGGCCAGAACCAACAAGGCGAGCAGCAGAGACAAAATCCGCCTGCCGCGCGTCATCGCTATGCCCTGGCGCAATTTCCCGGCGCCACGTTCGCCAATGAAATACGCAGCCGTCAAATAGCCGATGACCAGGGCGAGAGGATAAAAGAGCAACACCGTCATTCCCAGCGGAATGCCAATGACGGTCATCATGAGCAACATGGCGGCAACCGGCAGCGTCACCAGCAAGGCCAATCCCAGGGCCAGACTTTTCCCCGGATCGCTGGCTATCGTCCCCGCGGCGTCATGCGTGAACTTTGGAAACACCAGGATCAATACCGCGCCCAGCAGCATCAATCCCAGCAAACAAACCAGCGTGAATATGAGGAATACGACGAAAGCAACGCGACCCGCTTGAGCGGCCGGCTTGGACAGCTCCAGGGTAAGGCGGGTTGTCCCGCCTGCAATCTGCGCGGCGGGATCAATCCTGGCCTCCTCGGCACTCCGGTAGATAAGCTTACCCATGATCCTGGCGGCGGGTCCGATCTCAATGCTGCGCGCCGTTAAATCCGCATCACCCTGCACTTCACCGTTAAGCCTCAGCGTACCCGCAAAGACCTTTAGATACGGGCCGGTATTCCCGGAGATTTCGACTCGGCCACCGGCCAGCGTGGTCCTGCCGGCGATGCTTGCCTGGCGACTAATGGTAATTTGCCCGCCCGCCATACGGGCATTGCCTGCGATCTCGCCCTCCAGCCGCACAGACCCTCCCGCCGCGTAAAGATCATGATCTATCTTGCCCCTCAATGTAATCTGGCATCCGGCCAACGCCCCATCGCCTTTAACGTGGCCCTCTATCAGCACCGGACAACCGGCCGCGAAGGCATCCCCCTCCACATCGGCCGTAAGCTCAATATTTCTGCCGGCGGCGTAATAGTCATCACCCATCGTGCCTTGTACAGTCTCACGCTCATGCCCGTCGGAAGCAAAGGCGGTTTGCGCCGAGAACAGCATCACGAGAACAAACTGCCAGCATGGATATGCTTTATTCATAAGCTGCCTCCTCTAAGAGTAACTTTATTCAAGTACGCGCCTCACTGCTGCGCGGGCGGAAGACCAATACCCTTGGGCAGACGCATCGCCGCATCCTCGAAAGTACCGGGCTCGGCATCCAGATGACAGGCACCACAGTTGCCCTTGTTGCGCACCTTGGAGTCGCGCCATACCTCGTCAGAAATCTCGCCGTGCTTTTTGCGCCAATAGCCGGTCTCCGTGATGCGCAGCGGCGTGGCGTCGGCAGGAATGGAAAGCTTGATTTTGCGCGCGGGTTCGGTCATCTCCGTATCCGCGGAATTGTCTTGCAGGAATTTATCAATCTCCGCCACAACGGTTGGATCGAGGCCCAGATCTTTGCCGAAGTGCTGAGCCTGCTGTTGCATGAGCACGGCCCAGGAACGCGCGGGAAGCAAGGTAGGGTGGTAGGCGAGATGACAACTGCCGCATTCGTCGCGCCAGAGTTTATTATCCGGCAACGTTTTGCCAAGAAAGGGGATATAGGGTTTGGCCGAAGTTGCGGTAAACCTCCCCTGCATGAAGCCCACACCACCCGCGACGACCAGCGCAATTATCACAACACCCACGAAGGGGTAGGTGCGCGTAATGCCCTCCTGCGCTTCACCCTGTTTGCGCCCTGTCACCATCGCCCAGGTGAGGTTCTCATGGTGCATCCAACTTTCAGTAAACACGCCCACCAAGTGGATGATGACCAGCACCAACATAAAAATAGCGAGTCCGTCATGGACTTCTTTAAACAGCTCGCCGCGCGCGAAACGGAATAATGTACTGAACACGCCGTGCTCTTCTTCGCCGCCCAACACCATGATGCCGGTGATGCAGGTGAGCAAACCCGATACGAGTATCAGATAAACCATCCAGCTTCCCGCCGGATTGTGTCCTAGATAGCGCGGCGGGTGCTTGCGGAATAGCAGGCCGATATAATCCGCAGCCTCCCGGAAGCTGTAGCGGAAGGAACTAAAGCGCGCATACCGGCTTCCGAGTTTGCTCCACAGCAGCCTGAAGATCAGCAAACCAAGGATGACAAAACCGGCGAAGACATGAATGTCGCGCAACGTATCGGGATCGCCGGTGAAATAGGCGGCAAAAAACGCCACCACGAGCAACCAGTGAAACACGCGTGTCGGAATGTCCCACACCTGCATGACTGACTCCTTGAATATGTGTTGTTATTTTGGAATCTTGACCCGATCCTCCGAGAAGTCACCCTGCTCCGCGCCGGTGTGACACGCGCCGCAATTGGCAGGGCTCTTTACCTTGGCACGCTTCCATACCTCGGCGCGCACTTCATCATGCTCGCGCTTGAAAAACGCGGTTTCGGTGATGCGTAGCGGCGTGGCATTGGGTGGGATAGAATGGGTGATACCCTGCGCGCGTCGAGTTTGTGCATGATCGGCGCTTTGACCCACCAGAAACTCGGTGATTTCCTTGGCGCCCGCGTCATCCAGTCCTGCATTTACGCCGAAGTGCTTATCCAAACCTGCCATCAATTTACGCCACGAGCGCTCCGGTAACAGCATAGGCGGATAAGCGATGTGGCAGGCGGAGCACTCCGTCTTCCATTTCACATTGGCGACCGCAGGCAGCAGTGTACCTTCGTCTTCCGCCAGGGCGGCAGAACTGAAATATACTGCCAAGAGTATAATGCAGCGCTTTAACATAGCCGTTTCCTCATTTGATGAATAATAAATAAGCGATAAAGTCGCCCTTTTCCTGCGTGGTGCAAACGCGCTCCAGCACGTCCTGGCAATTGCGCTTGAACCACTTTTCTATTTTTGCGGGGTCCGTGAAACGCTCCGGATTGGCGGCGGGCGCGAGCGGTTTGATTTCCTTGCCGGTGGTTTCATGCTTACCCGTGTTTTTCGGATTATCGGTGTGACAGGTGGCGCAGCTCATGTCCTTGCCGCCCGGCTTGTGTTTGGCGTGATAGAAAGTATCCCCGGCGGTTGCAGAAAACTCCTTGAACGACGGGTTCTCCTGTTTCGCCTGCGCGCTGTAACTTTGTAGCGCCTCTTGCGGTGTGACCGCGTAGGCATTGGCACTCATGCAGAACGCCAGCATCCACATACTCTTGCGCATATCTCCTCCTCCTTGATAGAAACCCATAATCTTATTAAATTTAGGCGCGCATTGCTGTGCGCTAGGGCCATCACGCACGCTTTAAGTCATCGCGTTTTTGTATGAACTCTTCCCGGTTGATCTCGCCTCGGGCGTACCTTTCCTCCAGCACCTCCAGCGCCTTCACCTTGTCCTCGCGGGATTCTCCACCGGACTGGGGCCTGCCCGAAAACAAATACTTTACCGCCGCCAGCACTAACAGTATGGGAGTCAGCCAGAACAAAAGCATCCACAGCCAGCCGATGCCCCAACCCACTCCGAAGTCCATCATCATCTTTTCCGCACGCTGACAAAGTCAGGATAAACCTTCTGTCCCAGAAGCATTACTGCTACTTGGTGGTTTGTCCCTGATGCTCGATCATTTGCTCCATCATCTCCTCCATCATCTCCATGCGCCTTTCCATCCTGTCGCTATCCCCAGAACCACCCATCATCCCTCCACCCATCATGCCGCCCTCCATCATCCCGCCACCGCCCGTAGCACCGCCTTTTATCTCCCCGCCCCTCATACCGCGCATCATTCTCATACCCTCGCGCATACTCCGCATGTGTTCCTGCATAAGTTTCTGACGCTCTTGCGGGTCTTTAGCCTCGTGAATCTTTTGCATTTGAGTCTGCATCTTCTTCATCCGCTCCTGCATCTGGTCCATTCGTTTGTCCGTGTCCGTGCTGGGCTTGCCCTCGGCCGCTGGCGGCTTGCCTTCTTTATCACGCTCCGGATGGTGTTCATCAGTCGCAAAAGAGGCGGACGCGAACATCCCAACAATAATCATTGCGGCATATAACTTCAGTGTATTCATAACATTCTCCTTTCAGGTTAAGCATCAAGACTTGATATTGTCACGCACCCGCTCCAGACGGGCCTTGACCTCTTCGCCCACGACATGCAGCGCCGGGTTGTCCGACAGTTGCAGTACCGCAGCCGGGTCCATAAACGCCACTGTAATCCTTTTGTCCGCTTCTTCCCGCACGACCACATTGCATGGCAACAACAGCCCGACGTCCGGATCAGCTTCCAGCGCGCGATGTGCCAGCGGCGGATTACAGGCGCCCAGAATCCGGTAAGACCGCCGTTCGATGCCCAATTTGGCCTTGAGTGTGGCCTGCACATCAATATCGGTCAGTACTCCAAAGCCTTCGTTCTTCAAGGCTTCCGTAACTTTTGTAACCGCCGCATCAAACGGCATGTCGAGTTGAACGCTAAAACCATACATAAAATAATTTGCTCCTCACCTTAATCCATGAAATGCAGGTATATTTTGCTTTAGCTTGGTTGATAAAATAAACCTCAGGTCACATACCTTTCCTTGATCTATATCAAGCTTATACACGTTCAGTTACCCTAGAATCGCCGCCACGCATGCAATTACTGATTGTTTTATAAGCACTTTGGGAGCGCGAAATGCCCGACTTTATCCGCTGGTTTGAGAACATCACACTGCAAGATTTGCCTCTGGTAGGAGGGAAGAATGCCTCGCTCGGAGAGATGTACGGCGCGCTCGCTCCGCTAGGCGTAAAGATACCCAACGGCTTCGCTATCACGGCATATGCCTATTGGCACACGCTCGATAGCGCAGGGGTGCGCGGTGAATTGCAGTCTCTGCTGGCAGGCCTTGACAAGCAGGACGTGGCCGAACTCGCGCGGCGCGGAGCCTTGGCGCGCGATCTTATCCGTGGCGCGGGAATACCCGAAGATCTATGGTCGGAAATCCGCACCGCCTATGACGGTCTTTGTACGCAATATGGCGCACACACCGACGTGGCCGTGCGTTCCTCGGCCACCGCTGAAGACCTGCCCGGCGCATCTTTTGCCGGTCAACAGGAGAGCTATCTCAATATCCGGGGTTATGCCGCGTTGCGTGACGCGTGCAGCAAATGTTTCGCCAGCCTCTTTACGGATCGCGCCATCTCCTACCGTATGGACCAGGGTTTCGATCAGTTTCATGTTGGTCTTTCCATCGGGGTGCAAAAGATGGTGCGCTCCGATTTGGCCGCCAGCGGGGTGATCTTCACGCTGGATACCGAGACCGGGTTTCGGGATGTCGTGTTTATCACCGGCACCTACGGCCTGGGCGAAAATATCGTCCAGGGCACCGTGGACCCCGACGAGTTTTATGTCTTTAAGCCCACCTTCAAGACAGGTCACCGGTCTATCATCCGGCGGCGCCTGGGGGCGAAACAATTACGCATGGTCTATGCCGAGGGAGGTGTAGGGGCCTCCACCCGCAACCTCAACGTGCCGGAGGCCGAG
>CAYUAZ010000038.1:0-12291 GCA_964442865.1 uncultured Gammaproteobacteria bacterium | reverse complement strand
CAATTTCATCAGCGGCGTGCTGCTGTTGCTCGAGCGGCCGTTGCGCACCGGCGACACCGTGACTATCTGCAATAACGAAGGGGCCGTCACGCACATCGGCTTGCGCTCGCTCACCGTGAAGACCTGGGATAACCAAGAAGTCATCATCCCCAACTCGGAGGTCATCTCACACCCGTTCACCAATTGGACCTATACCGACAACATTGTGCGTACCACGCTCACGGTCAGCATTCATCAGCAGAATGACATACATCAGGCCCACGCGCTCATCACGCAGGCGCTCAAAAGGCA
This sequence comes from uncultured Gammaproteobacteria bacterium, assembly GCA_964442865.1. Taxonomy (GTDB): domain Bacteria; phylum Pseudomonadota; class Gammaproteobacteria; order SURF-13; family SURF-13; genus JACPZD01. Next base: position 12,000 of record CAYUAZ010000038.1, on the reverse strand, counting down.
TGCCGAGATACTTCCGCAACCGCCGCCCGAGGCATGGCTGGATACGCTGGGTCCCGCGTCGGTCACGTTCCGCATCCAATACTTCACCGATTTGCGCTCCGCCAACCGGCAGGAGGTCAAGTCCAACGTCCTGTTTATGATCTGGGATCATTTTCAGCAGGCCGGCATACATCTGCCGGGTGGAGATGCTGCAAGAGAGTCTGCCGCCCCGCTGCCGGCATTAGGTTGAGTATTGATTAAAACTCGTGTGTTGTAGCGTATAATGGGAGTATTACTTCACCCCCGGGAACATTCAGGGTGGTTTTGCGTCTAATTTTTACCCAAAGCCCAAGCGCAGGTTCCCACACGATACCTCTTTCCTTAAGGAGAATGAATTATGCAGAACGTCAAATTTTACAAGCAAGCCGTTACGGCGTTGATGGCCGGGGCGCTCATCATACCCTTGGCCGGTTGTGAAACCACCTCGGGCGGCGGCTTCAACAAACAACAAACCGGCACAGTAGTGGGTGGCGTCCTCGGCGGCGTATTAGGCTCCACCGTCGGCGAAGGAAAGGGTCAGGTAGCCGCCACCATCGCCGGCGCGTTAATCGGCGGCCTGATCGGCGGCTCGGTCGGCGCCTCTCTCGACCGCGCAGATGAACTCAAGGCGCAACAGGTTCTGGAGCGCAACCGCGTCAATCAGGCCAGCACCTGGCACAACCCGGACACCGGCAACGATGTCACCGTCACCCCGACCCGCACCTATAACCGTCCGAGCGGGCAAACCTGCCGTGAATACACCACCAGCGTAGTAATCCAGGGCAAGAGGGAAACGGCGCACGGCAACGCTTGCCGCCAGTCCGACGGAAGCTGGCAGATCGTCAATTAATCAAGCTGACTGATTCACTGTTTCTCAAAAAGCCTTGTCCGGATTTATCCGGGCAAGGCTTTTTCATGTTCCATCCAACAAATTTTTTAACCACTCCGCCAAATCCTCAATCTCCGGCGCGCACAACGAGTGCAGCATCGGGTAGACGCGCCATTGGACTTGATAGCCTAACTCTTGAAGCTTTGCGCGCGCCGCCTCGCCGCGCGCCAGCGGGATCACGTCATCCAGCGTGCCGTGCGTCATCATGATCGGCACATCCGCATTGGCCGGATGGGCCTCCTCCCGCACACTATCAGGCATCAGCAAATACGTTGAAAGCGCGACAATCCCGCCCAACCGTTCCGGATAACGCAGGCCCGCGTGCAGCGCCATCGCCCCGCCCTGCGAAAAACCCATCACCACGATGCGCCGCGCCGCTATCCCCGCCTGTATCTCACGCTCCACCAGCGCCCGCACCTGCCGCTCCGACGCCCTGATGCCGGCCTCATCAAATCTTTCGGCAAGGTCCGGCCCGTAAACATCATACCAGGCACGCATCACATAACCGTCACTGCGGGTGATCGCACGCTGCGGCGCGTGCGGAAAGACAAATCGCACCGCCTGCTCCGGCGTCACCAGTTGCGCCGCCAGCGGTGCGAGGTCATGTCCGTCCGCACCGAGTCCATGCAGACAGATAACGCTGGCCTTGGCAGGCCGCGCCGGGTTAACCTCTACACAAGGGAAAAATTCATCCGACACACTATTATTTCCGCGATGCACCACGACTGGTACTGCTACATACTACGCTGCCGCGACGGCAGCCTCTACACCGGCGTCACCACCGACCCCGTGCGCCGCGAGCAGCAACACAACAATGGCACGGCGGCCAAGTATACGCGCACCCGGCGACCGGTGAAAATCGTTTATTGCGAAGCGCAGCACAATCGCGGCGACGCCCTGCGGCGCGAGCATCAAATCCGACACTTATCGCGCAGCATGAAATTGATGCTGACTGGATCCATCGGTGAATAACGCCTGTCCGCTGTGCGCAACGCAGGCTGAAGTTATCCTTTGGCAAGATGCACGCTGCCGCGTGATTCTGGTCAACGACCCCGATTACCCCGGCTACTGTCGCGTGATCTGGAATGCCCACGCAAAGGAAATGACCGAGCTCACCGAACTCGATCGCCTACATTTCATGAACGTCGTGTTTGCCGTCGAATCCGCGCTGCGAGAACTGCTAAACCCCGATAAAATCAACCTCGCCTCACTCGGCAACCAGACCCCGCACCTGCACTGGCACGTCATCCCGCGCTACCGCGATGACGCACATTTCCCGAATCCGATTTGGTCTGTGCGGTTGCGCGAGTCCACGCGGAATATTAACATTGACGCAAGACTGCTAAGTCGGAGACTTGCCGAACAGCTTGCGTCAAACCCAGGTGGCCCAAAATAGTTTGGGCCTAACCTGCATCCCTAATTTTCGGAGGACGGCCATTGGTACGAGCTGAAGACGGCTGAGTATATTCAGCCCTCCAATTTGATAGGAGAACAAATCCGATGTTTATCATACTTCTTAAATTTTCTGGCAACAAAGGCCAAGCCAGCCAATTCATGGAAGGCCACAAAGAATGGATCAAACGCGGGTTTGATGACGGCGTATTTTTATTGGTCGGCAGTCTTCAACCCAACTTGGGTGGTGGAATTTTGGCGCACAATACGCCACAGCCGGACCTTCAAAGCAGGGTGAATGATGATCCGTTCGTGGTGGAAAATGTGGTGAGCGCGGAAATTATTGAAATCACGCCATCAAAAGCCGATGCGCGGCTGCAATTTCTGTTTGACTGAGTAGATAGATGAGCACGACGATAGTGGGTCCCGACGGCAAATCACGTTGCCGCTGGTGCGGCGCCGCACCGGAGTTTCTAGCCTATCATGACACTGAATGGGGTTTTCCGGTCAGCGATGATTATCGTTTATTCGAGAAATTGAGTCTGGAGGGTTTCCAATCCGGACTGAGTTGGCGCACCATCCTCGCCAAGCGCGAGAATTTCCGCGCCGCCTTCCATGATTTCGATTTTGACAGGATAGCGCGCTTCACCCAGCGCGACCTCACTCGTCTCCTCAAAGACGAAGGGATCGTCCGCCACCGCGGCAAGATCGAGGCAGTCGTCAATAATGCTCGGCAGGCCCGGGAACTCGTCAAACGGGAAGGCTCGCTGGCAGCCTTCGTCTGGCGTTACGAACCAGACTCGAAGCAACTTGCGAAGCCGCAAACCGTATCCACTTCGGTCGAGTCGGCTGCCCTCTCAAAAGACCTAAAGAAGCTGGGCTGGAAATTCGTCGGACCCACCACGGTGTATGCCTTCATGCAAGCCATGGGGCTGATCAACGATCATGTCGCGGACTGCGTGATCAGAAGTAACGTTGAGCGCGCGCGCAAGAGTTTCAAGCGACCGGGGTGCTGACACAACATAAGGGGTCATAATGAGCAGCCCATTAACGAATAAAAGCGTCATCGCGACTCACCCTAACCACTCTTCTTTGCTGATGCCGGCCTGCTTGAGTATCCTGTCAAGCAGCGCGACTCCGATCTCGTGTTTGTGTGGGTTGGGGAGGGTTAGTCTAAGCGTCCCTTTAATCATAAAGAGGTGTTTACCGCCACTATAGGTACCATCAAAGCCATGCGAACGTAATCTTTTTACCAGCTCTTGGTGGGATAGCGGAGATAATTTTGGCATTAGGCTGCCTGCTCTTTAATCTCCTTGATTTCAAAATCGCCGAGCTTGGGTATCGGCAGTTTTTTCTTTACACTCAGCAATATCCATCCTTCCACCACGTCCTTGAGGCTATTGCGGCACTCTTCGAGTGTTTTTCCTGATGCCCACACACCGGAAAGCTCCTTAATCTCGCCATAAAACGGCTCCTCTGCCTCATCCAGCATTTCGTAGTGCGCCCTTTTTAAGGCCTCTTCAACGTATTCAGTCAACATGTCCGGCTCCTGATAACTCGTACATATACATTATCCTACAACGGGTCTGACGTTGCTTGCCGCAAGCTTCGCGCGCTGACGCGCCTCGTCAATATCCTTACCGCTTGCCAGCGCGACGCCCATGCGGCGTTTCAAAAACGATTCCGGTTTGCCGAACAAGCGTATATCCGTACCGGGCACGCGCAGGGCTTCGTCTACGCCTTCAAAGGCGATGCCTTTCGCATCCACGCCGCCGTAGATCACAGCGCTGGCGCCGGGGTTGCGCATTTTCACGGAAACCGACAGACCCAAGATCGCACGGGCATGGATTTCAAATTCGCTTTGTACTTGCGTAATCATGGTCACCATGCCGGTGTCGTGCGGGCGCGGGCTGACTTCGGAAAACCACACTTGATCGGCTTTGACGAACAGCTCGACGCCGAAGATGCCGCGTCCGCCTAAATTGTCCGTGACTTTTTTGGCGATGTCGCGCGATCGGGTCAGCGCCGCTTTGCTCATCGGCTGCGGTTGCCAGCTTTCCACGTAGTCACCCTTTACCTGTACGTGGCCGATGGGTTCGCAGAAATAGGTCTCGATCTCGCCTGATTCACCCACGGCACGGGCGGTGAGTTGGGTGATTTCATAATCAAATTCGATCACGCCCTCGACGATCACTTTGCCTAGCCCTACCCGACCGCCACTTTGGGCGTAATCCCAGGCAGCCTCGACTTCCTGCCCGTTTTTAATAAACGATTGGCCTTTGCCTGACGACGACATCACCGGCTTGATGATGCAGGGATAACCGATCTGGTTGTCAATGGCGGTACGTAATTCGTCCAGGCTGGAAGCGAAACGATACGGGGAGGTGGGCAGGCCCAGTTGCTCTGCGGCCAGCCGCCTTATGCCTTCGCGGTTCATGGTGAGTCGCACCGCGCGCGCGGTGGGGATGACTTCGGCCAAACCTTCGCGCTCGATCTCTGCCAAGGTATCTGTGGCGATCGCTTCGATCTCGGGCACGATGAAATGTGGACTCTCCTGTATCACGAGCTCACGCAACGCCGCGCCGTCGGTCATGTTAATGGCGTGCGCGCGATGCGCGACTTGATGTCCGGGCGCGTTGGGATAGCGATCCACCGCGATCACCTCCACGCCCAGGCGTTGCAGGGCGATGATGACTTCTTTGCCCAACTCGCCGGCGCCGAGCAGCATGACGCGGGTGGCCGAGGGGCTGAGCGGGGTGCCTAACCTCATACCAAACTACGAATACCGCATGCGTGTGCCATGCAGCAGTGACAGGGTGATTTCCGCTGCGCTCAGTTCCTTGGGGAAATAGGTGCCGGACACCTTGGCGCCGTTGATACTGGCGCCCTCCAGCTTGCTGTGGGAGAAGTCTATGCCTCGCAGGTCGGCTTGACGAAAATAGCTGTTGCTGAAATCGAGCCCGGCGGCGTCGAGGCCGCGCAGATCCAGGCCGCGAAAGTCGGTGCTACTGAGGTCGCATTTATCGCCCTGCGCCTTGCGGTAATTGAAGTCGGCGATTTTGCCGTCACGCAGCAATTGGGATAAGGCATCATGTTTGACGTCGGGTTTTTTCAGCATATTCACTCTCCTTTGCTAAGGTGCTATTTACGCATCAACCAGAAAATCAGGCTAAGCACTATGCTGACGAGGACGGCAGTGGTGATCGGAAAATAAAGCCGGAAACCCTCGCGTTCTATCACGAGGTCGCCGGGCAGCCTGCCAAGTCCGGCCTTTTGCAGCCACGGCCACAACACGCCGAGGATGACCAGGCACAGGCCGGTGATTATCAGTGCGCGCGACATGGCTCAAGAAATGCAGCGGACTCCCTTTTCAGATCCCAACAGTAATACATCCGCAGGCCGGATGGCGAACAGGCCGTTGGTGACGATGCCGGGGATGTTGTTGAGGGTCGCCTCGAGTTTGGCGGGCTCCAGAATTTCCAGGCCGCGCACGTCTATAATCAGGTTGCCGTTATCGGTGGTGAAATTTTCGCGCAACATCGGGTTGCCGCCCAGTTTGACGAGCTGCCGCGCCACGAAGCTGCGCGCCATCGGAATCACTTCTATCGGCAGCGGAAATTCGCCCAGCACGCCGACCAGCTTGGCCTCGTCGGCGATGCACACGAATTTTTTACTGGCCGCCGCGACGATTTTTTCGCGGGTCAGCGCGCCGCCGCCGCCCTTGATGAGGTGCAGGTGCTGGGTGGCCTCGTCAGCGCCGTCCACGTACAAGGGCAGGTCGCCGGTTTCGTTCAGCTCCAGCACCGCGATGCCGTGCCCCTTGAGCCGCTGGGCGGTAGCGACCGAACTGGCTACCGCACCCTCGATTTTGTGTGTGATACCGGCCAGCGCATCAATGAAAAAATTGGCGGTGGAGCCGGTGCCCACGCCGATCACCATGCCCGACTGCACATACTCCAGGGCGGCCTTGGCCACCGCTTGCTTTATTTCGTCCTTAGTCATCGCGGTTCTCGTTAACGTATCGTCATCGGACAAGAATACCCGTTATGCGCCCCGGAATGAAGGGCCCTTGTGACAAAACCCGGCGATTTCTGATAACGTAGCCGGATGCCTGAACGCTATATCGAAAAGATCCTCAAGGCCCATGTCTACGACGTGGCGCTGGAGACCTCGCTGGACCCGGCACCTTTTTTGTCGCTGCGGGTGGGCAATCGCGTATTGCTGAAGCGTGAAGACTTGCAGCCGGTATTTTCCTTCAAGCTGCGCGGGGCCTATAACAAGATCGCCAGCCTCAACGCTGAGCAGCTCAAGCAGGGTGTCATCACCGCCTCGGCGGGTAATCACGCCCAGGGTGTGGCGCTCGCGGCGCAACGGCGCGACACCCGGGCGCTCATCGTCATGCCCAACACCACGCCGGAGATCAAAGTGGCCTCGGTGCGCGCTCTGGGCGCGGAGATTGTGCTGCACGGCAATACCTACGATGACGCCTATGAGCACGCCATGCGGCTCGCCGCCGAGCAGCACATGGTCTTCATCCATCCCTACGACGACCCCGAGATCATCGCCGGACAAGGTACGGTGGGCATGGAGATCCTGCACCAGCACGCCGATCCGATCCATGCGATCTTCGTACCGGTGGGCGGCGGCGGCCTGATCGCGGGTGTCTCGGCCTACGTCAAGCAACTGCGGCCCGAGGTCAAAGTGATCGGGGTCGAGCCGGACGATGCGGCATGTTTGTACGAGGCCCTGCGCGCCGGGCGGCGCGTGGTGCTCGATCACGTCGGCATCTTCGCCGACGGCGTGGCGGTGCGGCAGGTGGGCGAGGAGCCGTTTCGCATCGCGCGGATCTGCGTGGACGAAGTGATTCTGGTCAGTACCGACGAGATCTGCGCCGCCATCAAGGACATCTTCGACGACACCCGCTCCATCGCCGAGCCGGCTGGGGCGCTCGCGGTGGCGGGGCTCAAGAAATACATCGAGCGCGAGGGCCTCGCCAATCAGACCCTGGTCGCCATTAACAGCGGCGCCAATATGAATTTCGACCGGCTGCGTCACGTCGCGGAGCGCGCCGAGCTGGGTGAGCAGCGCGAGGCCTTGCTGGCGGTGACGATCCCGGAGCGGCCCGGCAGTTTCCGCGCGTTTTGCGACGCGCTCGGCAACCGCAGCATCACCGAATTCAATTACCGCTACAACGATCCCAACGAGGCCCATGTGTTCGCCGGCGTGCAGATGCATGACGGCCCGGCGGAGAAGGAAAAGCTGATCGCCAAGCTACGCGCCGAAGGCTATCCGGTGCTCGACATGACCGATAACGAGATGGCCAAGATGCACATCCGCTACATGGTCGGTGGCCACAGTAACAACAAGGTCGCGGACGAGGTGCTCTACCGTTTTGAGTTTCCCGAACGGCCCGGAGCACTGCTGCATTTTCTGAACCGCATCGGCCAGCGCTGGAACATCAGCCTGTTTCACTACCGCAATCACGGCGCGGCCTACGGGCGGGTGCTGGTCGGCATTCAAATTCCGCCTGACGAGCACGCGGACTTTCAGGACTTTTTAAAAGAGGTAGGTTACAGCTATTGTGAGGAGGCGGGCAATCCCGTGTACTCGCTGTTTCTCGGCTGATAGATTACAGCGGATTCCACCAGTTGTTAATCAGCACAACCACGTTATACAGCAAGATGCCCAATGCCGTGAGCCCGCACCCCACGATGACGACGGCCAGTACCACTGCAAATACGCTGCGCATTCTTTAAGGGCGCCTCTAAAAATTAACTCTCGGTGGCGGCGTCAACAATATACAGCGGGGCGCCGCACTGCGCGCAATACTTGCGCAATGGAAGCTGCTCGCGTGGCTCCAGGGCGAGGTTGATCCCATTACGACAACGTGGGCATGTCCCCGTCACCTTAACGCTCATCGAATGCTGGTGATAACGGCGATAGCCCATGACAGGCCCCGCGATGAGAAACCCCGGCACCAAAAACCAGTGCGCACCGATGATCGGCACGGACAACAGCGCCAGCAGCCAGCATAACCCCCAGATCTTGAGCGCCTGCATCAGCCGTTCATGGTCGCTATAGATCTGCACGCTCAACTCTCCGGGAGAGGTGGAGCCGTCAACGCTTTTGAATATGGCACGGTGCTGTTCGGCAAGCGACATGGGTCTTAAGGCAACGCTGTACAGTGTCTGCGCCAGTGTATCATGAGCACAACCATGACTGCCGACCCCGGACAAAGGACCCTCGCGCCGCCGCGCCGCAGACTCACGCTCTGGCTTGCGGCCATCGTCCTGCTCGGCCTCGCCGGCGCCGTCACCCTGATTGCGCTCAGCTTCGATCCCAACGCCTACAAAGACCGGATCAACGCCTGGGTACAGGATCAGACCGGCCGCGAGCTGCGGATCGGCGGCAAGCTCGAAATGTCTTTCTTTCCCTGGCTGGGCGTGAGACTCAACCATATCGAGGTAAGCAACGCGCTGGGCTTTGCTCCAACGCCTTTCCTACAAGCCGAACTCGCCCAACTCCGGGTGAAACTGATCCCGCTGCTGCAAGGGCGGTGGGTCACCGATATCGTAGTACTGGAGGGAGCGGTATTGCATCTCAGCAGAGACTCCTCCGGCCGCAGCAACTGGGAAGATCTGACACAAGGGCGCGGGCAGGGCGCGAATCCCGCTGTACTCAGCCTGGGCGGGCTGGCCGTCACCAACGCCACGTTAATTTTGGATGACCGGCAACAGGGTCGGCGCTTTGCATTGGAAAAGCTCACGCTGCGCACGGGAGCTATCGCTTCCCGCGCAGCGTTTGATCTCAAGCTCGGCTTCGACTCGGCCCTCAGTCCGCAATACAGCGGACACTTCGAGGCCAAGGGCAAGGGCATGATCGCTCTCGATCAGCAACGCTATGAATTGCGTGACGCCCTCATCACGGCGCAGATCAACGGCGAGCAGAAGTTTGAATTTCAGCTCAGCGGAAATATGAGCGCCGACATTCCCCGCCAAACACTGCTACTCGACAACGCCAAGATCGAGACCGCAGGGCTCACCCTGCACGGCCGCCTTCAAGCTACGCCGGTTTCGAACGCCGCGCGTTTGTCCGGGCGTTTGCAGATCACACCCTTCAGCCCGCGAGATCTCCTGCGCCGACTGGACGTTGCGCTGCCTTCGGAGCTTCCCGATAACGCCCTGCAACACGCCGCACTCGACGCAACGCTGGCAGGCAGCCTGGAGGAAATTCATCTTGCCCCGCTCAAACTACAGCTCGACGACACCCTGGGCAGCGGAGAGATTAGCCTCCGTATAAAAAACAAACTTTTGGTCAGCGTAAATCTTGCGTTTGACCAGCTCGATCTGGGCCGTTACATCGCGCCCGCCGAAGGGCCGCCGAACGCGCTGCCTATCGAAATCCTGCGCGGCCTGCCTGTGCAGGGGCAAGTGCGCGTCGCCAAACTCAAATTCGGCGATATCCAGGCCGACCACGCCACCCTCACCCTTGGCACAACACCATGACCCGGTGGCCCCCAGCGCAACAACCCACGATGAGCGACCGCCTGCTGCGCTGGTTCGACCGGCACGGGCGCAAGGACTTGCCCTGGCAGGACAACCCTACACCTTACCGCGTGTGGATCTCGGAGATCATGCTGCAACAAACCCAAGTCACCACGGTGATCCCTTATTACTTACGCTTCATGCAACGCTTTCCTGATATGGCCACACTCGCCGCCGCCCATCTCGACGAGGTGCTGCATCTTTGGACGGGCTTGGGCTATTACGCGCGCGCACGTAATCTGCACCGCACCGCCGTAATCGTGTGCGGGCAGCACGGGGGTAAATTGCCGCGCGATATCATATTGCTGCAACAACTGCCCGGCATAGGCCGCTCGACCGCAGCGGCCATACTCGCGCTCGCGGCTGGGCAGCGTCACGCCATCCTGGACGGCAACGTCAGACGCGTCCTCGCGCGCCTGCACGCCGCAGAGGGCTGGCCCGGCCGACGTGAAATTGAACAACAGCTCTGGGCGCTCGCCGAGTCACACCTGCCCACGCAGCGGGTGGACGACTACACCCAGGCATTGATGGATCTGGGCGCGACGCTGTGTACCCGCGCGCGCCCGGATTGTCCGCGCTGCCCGCTGGCGGAGCTTTGCCTGGCGCGCGCCCGCAACGAAACAGCAGCCTATCCCACACCCAAGCCGCGCCAACGGCTGCCGGTGCGCAGCGCCACCTTGTTGCTGTTGCGTAACAGCGCGGGCGATGTACTGCTGGAGCAACGCCCTCCGGCGGGCATCTGGGGCGGCTTGTGGAGCCTGCCCGAGTGCGAACACACTCACCCCACAGACATCAAACGCTGGTGCCGCGAGCATTTCGCTTACCAGATCGGTCGCCTTACCCACTGGCCCACACTGCGTCACAGCTTCAGCCATTTTCATCTCGATATCTCACCGGTGCATGCGCAAATCGTCAAAATCTCCGCGCGCGCAATGGAACCGCGCGCCACAGTCTGGTATAACATTCACCATCCCGAGGCGCGCGGCCTGGCCGCACCCGTGCAACGCCTGCTGGCAAAATTAAAGGAATCACAATGACTCGAAGGGTACACTGCGTAAAGCTCGGACGCGAGGCCGAGGGCCTGCTGTTTCCGCCGTATCCGGGCGAGCTCGGCAAACGGATTTATGAAAACGCCTCCGCCGAGGCGTGGAAGATGTGGCTGGCGCACCAGACCACCCTCATCAACGAATACCGTCTCAACATGATGGACCCCAAGGCGCGGCAATTTCTGGCAACCGAAATGGAAAAGTTTTTTTTCGGCGGCGGCTCCGCCATTCCGGAAGGCTATGTCCCACCGGTCAATAAATAATCCGGCCGCATCGGCAGCGAGCAAACCATGACCTACCAACACGTTCCCGCCCTGCATGGCGTCGCCTGGTATCTGCAAGGATGGCGGCTGTTCACCCGGCAATCCCTGCTGCTGTTCGCCATGTTCTACTCCTTCCTGGTACTGCTGATGACGCTCGGTCTTATTCCCGTCCTGGGCGGTCTGGCCAGCACCTTACTGGCGCCCGTGCTGGGTGCGGGCTTGTACCAGGCGCTCGACGCCATCGCCAACGGGCAAGAGGCGCGCTTCGATCTTTTGTTCAGCGGTTTTCGCAAACGCCTCCAGCCGTTGATGCTGCTCGGCTTGATCCTGCTCGGTCTCCAAATCGTTATCACCCTGGCGCTGCTTCTGACACCCGCCGCAGATCTTTTTACACAACTGGCCACCACTGGAAAAATTAACCCCGAACAAAATTTGCTGTCGGCGCTGTTGTGGGCCACACCCTTTCTTGCCCTGCTGGCCGTGGTGTTAATGGCCTACCAGTTCGCACTGCCGCTGGTGGCGCTCAATGGCATGGAGCCGGTCGCCGCCCTTAAGTTGAGCCTGTCCGGCGGATTCCTTAATTGGCGTGCGCTGTTGGTGTTTGGGATGATTTATTTAGGGGCCGGGTTGCTGCTGGCCCTGATCGGCCTGGTAAGCGCCTGGCTGTTGCTCGCGGGCATGCTGCTGGTACTGTTCCTGATGCCGGTGCTGACCTGCGCCACGTACGCTGCCTACCGGGACATCTTTCAGGTCGCTCGAGCCGCTCCTGCGGAGACTATCGTCGCCTGATGCTTGCGCTTGCCGGGGCGTCCTTGACTCCCTGGGCCATCCTGACGGCGGACATCATG
>CAYUAZ010000037.1:0-12501 GCA_964442865.1 uncultured Gammaproteobacteria bacterium | reverse complement strand
CTACGGCCTTCGGCTATAAGAACGTTGTAGGTCCGGCACGCCGCGCCGGTGTCCATCACCTCAACGCCTATCCCTTGCTCGAACAGTGTCGCGGTCAGCGCCGGCGCGGGGAAACGTAAACGATCGCCACTCCCCAGCACCACGATTTCAGGTTTCAGTTCCAGCAATAGGGCAAAGTGCTCGGCGCGCAGATCGGCAAAGCTCTGCGGCGGCCAGTCGCGCAGGATGTGATCGGGGAAGATGACGCAGCTACGGGTGAGAGTTTCTTTAGGGGCGGAGGGATGGGCGCTGACACAGATCTGCCCAGCGGCGTAGGAGTGGATGCTATAATTACCTTGGCTGGCTTCGAGGGTGATCTTCATGGTTGACAGCCATCGCCGCGCTTAGTAATGTGCGTACTTTAACTCTTTGAATATAAATATATATTAACCCAAACTCGTGAACACTGATTTTCCCAGAATCAAGCGTCTTCCGCCTTACGTTTTCAACATTGTAACAGAGTTGAAAGCCAAGGCGCGGGCGCGCGGCGAGGACATTATTGACTTCGGCATGGGCAATCCCGACCAACCCACGCCGCCGCATATCGTGGATAAACTGATTGAGGCGGCGCGGCGCGGCGACACCCATCGTTATTCCGCCTCGCGCGGCATTCCGCGGCTGCGCAAGGCGATTTGCGGCTGGTACAAGCGCCGTTTCGACGTAGACCTCGACCCCGACAAAGAGGCGATCGTCACTATCGGCTCCAAGGAAGGTTTGGCTCACTTGGCGTTGGCTACGGTGGGTGCGGGCGACACGATACTGGTGCCGAACCCTTCCTACCCGATTCATCCATACGGATTTGTGATTGCGGGCGCCGATATCCGGCACGTGCCGTTGACGCCGGGCGTGGATTTCTTCGCCGAACTGGAAAAGGCGATCAAGGATTCGTGGCCCAAGCCGAAGATGCTGGTGTTGAACTTTCCCGGCAATCCGACCACCCAATGTGTGGATCTGGATTTCTTCGAGAAGGTTGTCGCCATCGCGCGCGAAAATGAAATCTGGGTGATACACGATCTCGCCTACGCCGACATTGCCTTCGATGGTTATGTCGCGCCCTCCATATTACAAGTCAAAGGCGCAACCGATGTCGCGGTGGAATTTTTTACTTTGTCGAAAAGCTACAACATGCCGGGCTGGCGGGTGGGTTTTATGTGTGGCAATCACCATCTTGTGACGGCACTGGCTCGCATAAAGTCGTATCTCGACTATGGCACCTTTACGCCCATTCAAGTGGCCGCGATCACCGCGCTGGAAGGGCCGCAGGACTGCGTGAAGGAAATCTCCGAGATGTACCGCAGCCGCCGCGACGTGTTGTGCGAGGGATTGAATGCCCTGGGCTGGCCGGTGGAAAAACCCAAGGCCAGCATGTTCGTGTGGGCGCCCATCCCGGAACAATATAAACCGCTCGGCTCGCTGGAGTTCTCCAAGCGTCTGCTGGAAGACGCCAAGGTCGCGGTCTCGCCGGGCATCGGTTTCGGCGAATACGGTGACGACCACGTGCGCTTCGGCTTGATCGAAAACGAGCACCGCACCCGGCAGGCGATCCGCGGCATCCGCGAGATGTTTCGTAAAGACAAAGTAGGGCCGAATTCATTCGGCCAACCATCCGGCACCGAATTCGTTCGGTCAGCGATATAATTTCCCGGCCAATCGCATGACTTCCTTGAACCCCGTCAAAGTCGGCCTGCTGGGCCTCGGCACCGTCGGCGGCGGCACGGTCAACGTGCTGCGCCGCAACGCCGAAGAAATCACTCGTCGCGCCGGGCGCGGCATTCAAGTAGTGCACGCGGCGGCTCGCGATCTCAAAAAATCGCGTATCTGTGACAGCGCAGGCATCAGGCTCACCGCAAAACCGCTAGAGGTGGTGGACGATCCCGAGGTCGAGATCGTCGTGGAACTGATCGGGGGAACGGATACCGCCCGCGACCTGGTCAACCGCGCCATCGCCAACGGCAAACACGTGGTGACCGCCAACAAGGCCTTGATTGCGCGCCACGGCAATGAGATCTTCGCAGCTGCGCGCGCGCAAGGCGTGATGGTCGCCTTCGAGGCCGCGGTGGCGGGCGGCATTCCCATCATCAAGGCGATCCGCGAGGGCCTGGCCGGCAACCGCATCGAGTGGCTGGCGGGCATCATCAACGGCACCGGCAATTTCATATTGACCGAGATGCGAGACAAAGGCCGTGATTTCGCCGACGTATTGGCCGAAGCGCAGCAACTCGGTTATGCCGAGGCCGACCCGACCTTCGATGTCGAAGGCATAGATGCCGCGCACAAGCTCACCATCCTTGCCGCCATCGCCTTCGGCATCCCGTTGCAATTTGATAAGGTGTATACCGAAGGCATCACACGCATCACCCGCGAAGACGTGAATTACGCCGAACAGCTCGGTTACCGCATCAAGCACCTGGCGCTATCGCGGCGCACAGCCAAAGGCATCGAGCTGCGCGTGCATCCCACCCTGATTCCGTACCGGCGTTTGATCGCCAACGTGGACGGGGTGATGAACGCCATCGTGGTGACCGGCGACGCAGTCGGCCCGACGCTTTACTACGGTGCAGGTGCGGGCGCCGAGCCGACTGCCTCTGCCGTGGTGGCGGACCTGGTGGACGTGGTGCGTGCGCTCACCTCCGATCCCGAGAACCGTGTCCCGCATCTCGCCTTCCAGCCCGATGCGCTTTCCGACTTCCCGATTCTACCTATGGAAGAGGTTGAGACTGCGTACTATCTGCGCATGCAGGCCACCGACCGGCCCGGCGTGCTGGCCGACGTGACCCGGATTCTGGCCGATCACTCCATCAGCATCGAGGCGATACTGCAAAAAGAACCGGTGGACGGTATGAGCAGCGTGTCGGTGATTATTCTCACCCAGCGCGTGCTGGAACGCCAAATGAATCAGGCCGTGGCGCGCATTCAAGCGCTCGACACCATCAGCGGCGAAGTGACGCGCATACGTTTGGAACATTTATCACGATAAGGGACGTTATGCCACGTTACACCGGACTCATTAACAAATACCGCGACCGCCTGCCCGTGCACGACGACACGCGCATCATCAGCCTGGGCGAAGGCGCCACGCCTTTGGTGCGTCTTCATCACATACCGAAGCTTCTCGGCAAGGACGTGGAAATCTACGTCAAGTGCGAGGGCCTCAATCCCACCGGTTCCTTCAAGGACCGCGGCATGACCATGGCGGTGACCAAGGCGGTTGAAGAGGGCAGTCACGCCATCATCTGCGCCTCTACCGGCAATACCTCGGCCGCCGCCGCGGCCTACGCAGCGCGCGCCGGCATCACCGCCTTCGTGCTGATTCCCGACGGCAAGATCGCACTCGGCAAGCTTGCGCAGGCGATGATCTTCGGCGCGGTGGTGATTCAGATCAAGGGCAATTTCGACGACGGCATGCGACTGGTCAAAGAGGTCGCACACGAAGCCCCGGTGACCATCGTCAACTCCATTAATCCCTATCGTCTGCAAGGACAAAAAACTGCGGCCTTCGAGATTGTGGAGGAACTCGGCTACGCCCCCGATTATCACTGTCTGCCGGTCGGCAATGCCGGTAACATCACAGCGAATTGGATGGGTTACAGCGAGGATTACACGAACGGCGCGATCAAAAAGCGCCCGCACATGGTCGGCTATCAGGCCAGCGGCGCCGCGCCATTCATGCGCGGCAAGATGCTGGATAATCCGGAGACGGTAGCGACTGCGATTCGCATCGGCCATCCGCAATCCTGGGACAGCGCCTGGAAACTGCAAAAGGAATCCGAGGGATGGTTCGATGAATGCAGCGACGCAGAAATTCTCGCCGCGCAAAAGTTGTTGAGTGACAAAGAGGGTGTGTTTTGCGAGCCCGCCTCAGCGGCCTCGCTGGCCGGTGCGATGCGCGACATCAAATCAGGAAAGATACCGGAAGGTAGCCGCATCGTGTGTACTATGACGGGCAATGGACTTAAAGACCCCGACACCGCCATCAAACAATGCGCGGCCCCCGTGGCCAGTGTTGAGGCGAATCTTGCCTCGGTCAAAGCAGCTATCATGCAGCGTCTTGTTTAGTGTGCTGTAGAATGACGACGGTAACCCACAATCGCTAGTGCGGCAATCCCATCAATACGCCCCCATTACCGTAAGGCCCAAAGAGGCCAGGAAACCCACCAGAAATCTCCCCGCTTGGAAAACCTCCGGAACCACCGAGTGTGTTACCAGCCGCATCCAAGCGCAGTCTGTATAGTATGCTTGGACTGCGCGCGGCATTGGAAGCTTCCACGGTCGTTCCGATAATGAAGCTAAAAAAATCATCAGTGATTCTTGGTCTTGGGCCAGCATTGAAACCGATAACCCCACCGTTCGGATTTCCGAATAGATCAAATGGACCGCCCACAGGGGCAAAGGTGGTAGGTGCCGGGTCCAGCGTCCCCGTGACCCGGATATCGCCGGCTCTTCCTCCCGGGCCGCCATCGCCACCATTGCGCGTTGTGCTAAAGGCACCCTTACCACCCAGCGAGCCCGATGCCGCGAAATACGTGTTGTAGAGCGGCCCACTTTCCGGCAGGAGGATGTCCGAGTACGTCATTTCGACGTCGGCGCCGGTAATGATATCCGTGTCGCGGAAAGTGATTTTTCCGCTGGGGCCGACGTTTAAGATGATGGCGCCTCCATCACCCCCTGGGCCGCCGGAATTGGGCGGCGCGCCACTGGTTCCGGCACCACCCATGCCGCCGGAGGTGAGGAGTCCGCGGGTAAAGCCCTGCTGGAAGCCCGCCGTCCGTAAGGGGATGCGCGGCGGCGCCGTGCGCCAGTCTGAGCCGATGCTGGCCAGGTTGAAAGGAGGTGGAGGAGGTAGACGATCTCCAAGGTGCTCCGGTGGGAGGGGCAAGGTGGAGGCAATACCAGACCTAAAGGGCGGCACGGCTTCCGTCCCGCTCCGCAGCCCCGACCCACCACCGAGGAACACCTGCGTACTCGTCCCTGCCTGCACTGTGATGGGGCCACCGCTGCCGCCCTTACCTATCCCAGCGCTGGCGGTGTCGGCGTCCCCACCCCGAGTGATGAGAGTAGGTACTATGACGGGTCCTGAGGAGGCCGAGGTAACCGTTACCCTGCCGCCGTTACCGCCAGGCGAAGGTTCGGACGGACCGTCCTTCCCGATGCTCTCGATCAGGCCTTGCACCAGCGGCGTTCCTATCGAAACAAGGAGAAAAGTACCTCCGTTGTCGCCATTTTGTAGCTTGATCCTGCCAGTCGGCGCGAGATAGAGTGTACCGGTCAGCCTTAGATTGAGATCGCCGATCACCTCCAGCGTGCCCGCAACAATAGCATCAGTAAAGACTTGGGCTCCCGCCAGGCTGCGCGTCTGGCCTGCAGCGACGATGAGCGGAGTGTTGTCGGTGTAGTTACTAAGCGTCGGTGCGGTGCCCGCGTTGGCGACATTATCCGTGTAAGTGATAGCGCCGCCGTTTCCGGGCAGCGCGGGGCCGTATGCATCACCGCCCGAGGTGTTGATGACCCCGGTGTCGGCGCGGCCACGATCCAGCGCCTGCCAAGCATCCACCACCAAATCTATTAGCGGTGGCGCTCCGGCATCCCCGCCGGCCAGTACAACCGGCGGCTCCACCGCTCCTCCTGGCGTGCCGATATAATCAATCGTCCCCGCACTTCTAAAGATGCCGATGGGGTCGCGCTTACGCGGATCGGTTTCGTAGTGGCTCACGATACGATCGCCACCCGCCAGAATGCTACTGACGTTTCTCGTTAACACACCGCTGGCAGGATTTCGTTGCGGGCGGGGAATGCCGTATTTCAGGCCTAGAAAATCCAGCAGTCGAAGCAGCGCGGCAATTTGCCGTCCGTCGTACGGTTCGCCTACGTTGTTGAACAGTTCGATGCCTATCGCATTGCCGTTGTTGATGCCGAGAGTGGCGCTCGGACGCGTGTGCTGGACGGCGGTGGTGTCCGCCGCCACTTGATAGATGAGCCCATCACGGTTGATGTAGTAATGGGCGAAAAACGCATTGCAGGTGTCCGTTGCCCAGCCGAGTTCCCTATTGAAAGTCCGGGTAGTATTGGTATTGTTGGTGCTGTGCAGCACGATTGTGGCTATGGCAGCATCTATGCGGCTTGGAAGGATAGTCTGTGTACTGTTTCCGCCGGCACAGCGATTGCTTGCCGCAGCGTCAGTGCGTAACTGTCCCGGCGACCCCGGCCGGTAGAGGGTAATCTCGGCGCCGGTCACCGATTCCTGCACGGGTGCGAAGCCGGTGATGGAGGCAAGGCCGACCGCTGCGTAGACGGAAAAGTGGCTACTGTACGCTGTGATCCGCTTAGCGACGGTATCAAAAATTTGGATGTTACTTTCGGCGTCTTCTTCACCAATCTCGCTGGGAACCTCTAACAGAAAATTACCCCGTGCTGGCTCGAGACGATGGATAGCAATGCCACCTTCTTCGTAACCGGGTGGCAGCAAGGCGAGATTATAGGGCAGCGTGATGGCTACCGGCTTCAGGAACACCTGCCCGTCGGGCGTCAACGAGTAGACCTTGCCGGCGAGAGCCGTATCGGGTGGCAGTAGGGCCTCGGCGGGCAGCGGAATCTCCGCCAAGCTAATCCGCACGTCGGCCACCAACGCCCCCGCAGGTACCTCAACGCGCATTCCATCAGGCAGCGCCACGGTTCCTCCGGCTAGGCCGATGACCGCCGAAACGGAGGGCAGTGGGGGGGCGGCGTTATAGGTCACCGTGCGGGTGACCGTGGTGATTCGGGCCGCTCTGTCGGTGGCGACCACGGTGAGGGTGTTTGCGCCGGCGCTGAGGGTGACGTTGGCGGTGAAGGTATTTCCACTCAGGGTTGCAGCAGCGCCATTGACCTTCACGCCAGTCACGCTGGTGTCATCGCTGGCCGTGCCGGTGACGGTGAGTGCGGCGCTGGTGACCGTCGCGCCTGCGGTGGGACTGGTGACAGTCACTTGCGGCGGAGTACTATCCAGCCAGACGCGCCGGGTCACGGTGCTGGCATTGCCTTCGTAGTCTTTGAGAGTCAGTGTGAAACTGTTGGCGCCGGGGGTGAGGGCGAGGCTAAAGCTGTATGCCCCATTAGGAGTGGGTTTTACCGGGGCGCCACCATTGAGCCTGGCTTCGGTAAGCTCGCCGTAATACGCTGTAGTGCTGCCGTCGAGCAGATCATAGCCGTTGCCGAAGAGGCTGATCGGGGTGCTGGTAAAGAGTTGTTCGGCGCTGGGGCTGCTGAGCAGGATGACCGGCGCGGTGGTGTCTGGGATATGACGGGTGAGGGTGACTTTGATAAAGGCGCCGGGGAGTCCGTCTTTGAGGATGATGTTGAAGTAGTCGGGTGGCGGGGCATGGACAGCCTTGCTGATCGTTCCGGTTTGGGCGGTCAATTCGGTATCCGCTATGATGACTGTAGTCCCGAACTGGATCTCGCCGCGACTGATGCGATTACTTCCGTCCGCCGCGCCGTTCTGGACGGTGAGGGTGTAGCTGGCGGTACTGCTAATCTGGAGGAATGGAGGTATCGCCTCGAACTGCAGGGGTTTGGTCGTGCCCAGGGTATAGGTGTTGGTGAAGACGTCGCGGTGAGCGAAAGCGGTAGGGCTGGTGAGTAAACCGAGGCTGACCAGAAGTAAACTGAGAACAGGGTTTAGAAAATGAAATGTCCTGCGGAGATTAGCTATACCCCCCGAAATGATGAGTGCTGTGGTGTTTTGGAGCATACAATCCCCCTTTCGATGCATCACACAGACTTCGATACGTAACATAGGCCGAATAAATTCGGTCCTTCAGCTTCAGGATGTGTGGAATGATTTTTTCCTGCTGCAAACTATCCGCCATGATATGTTTGAGTGTCAAGTTAATTTATTGTGACGGGGGTTGCAAGGTTAAGACATTGACTTAGCATTGCTGGGTAATACTTTGAGAGCAGTAAGAAACTTTCTGTACGGAGAGAGAGATACGAAGGCATTCCTTATCAGTGGAAAATTCTACTTCTAAACACCGCTAATTTCTGGGGGGATTACAATCTTTGCAAACACCCCATATAAGCGTGCTCATCCGGCAGCGTGTTTTCACTCTGTGCGTGCCATAGGGCTTCCCCCAGACATTCCGCCATACGGTGTTCGACGTCGTGTGCATTACCGTACTTCCCCAGCAATTCTCGATACACTTCGGCAATACCCTGGGGTCGGTTGCTGCTCAGTTGCTCACGTAAGGCGATGTGCATGGCCATGTGTAAGAAAGGATTGGTCTCCCCGAATTCCGGCAAATAGTCTCTGGAGAGCGCGGCGTCAGCCTTTTCCAGCAACCGATGATATTCGGGATGCTCGGCGACAACAGCCGCGACCGTCTCTTCGATAGGTTGCATGGGGGCTTTGGCGAGTCGCTTGTTCCAGCTATCAATAAAAAGCTGGCGCATCTCCTCGCGGCTTTGACCGTAAAACACAGTACTTACTCCGTGGTTTTGTTTTTGTATTCGCAAAGATCCGCGATCCCGCATTGCGGACAGCGCGGCTTGCGGGCAGTACACACGTAACGCCCGTGCAGTATCAACCAGTGGTGCGCATCGTGGCGAAACTCGGTGGGTACAAATTTATTGAGCCTGTCTTCCACCTGGCGCACGGTCTTGCCGGGCGCGAGGCCGGTGCGGTTGGCGACCCGGAAGATGTGTGTGTCCACGGCGATGGTGGGTTCGCCAAAGGCGGTGTTGAGTACCACGTTGGCCGTTTTGCGGCCAACGCCGGGCAGGGCTTCGAGTTCTGCGCGAGTGCTCGGCACTTGCCCGTGATGACGCCCAATCAACAGTTTGCAGGTCTTGATAATGTTGGCCGCTTTGCCGTTATAGAGGCCTATGGTCTTGATGTGCTGCTTCAGGCCTTGCTCACCCAGCTTGAGCAGCGCAGCGGGGGTAGGGGCCACCGCAAACAGTTTGGCAGTGGCCTTGTTCACGCTCACATCAGTCGCTTGCGCAGAGAGAATAACAGACACTAATAATTCAAACGGCGAGGAGTAGCGTAATTCCGTAGTGGGCTTGGGATTAGCGGCCCTGAGGCGCGTAAAAATCTCGTGCCGTTTTTGTGGGTTCATGAGAAGGACGGCCGAATGAATTGGCCCTACACCGCAATCAAGCAGCCGAGATAGTGGTCACGAGGGTGATCGTCCGCCCTGGGCTAGTTGCGGCCGGCCATCACGCCGCCGTCCACATCCCATACCGCACCCGTCACCCAAGAGGCCTTATCCGACAACAGGAAACAAATAGTCTCGGCTACATCAATGGGTTTGCCGATGCGGCCTATCGGATGAAACTTATCAAATCCATGCAGCGCCGCGTTAACCTGGCTGGGTTCGATAAATGACTCGTATATGGGTGTTTCAACCACGGCCGGTGCGACGGCGTTGACCCGTATGCCAAAGGCGCCCAACTCCATGGCCAGGTGTTGAGTGAGGCTATGCAGCCCTGCCTTGGCCATCGAATAGGCCGACGACGGCGTGGCCAACACCGCTTGATGCGCCCACATCGAACCGATGTTGACGATGGAGCCCGCGATGCCCCGATCTACCATTTTTTGCGCGACGGCCTGGGTGATAAAAAACAGCCCCTTGTTGAGATCCAGGTACTTGTCGTAATCCTCAGGGCTATGCTCAAGAAATTTCTTTGGCGTAAATACACCTGCGGCGTTAACGAGATAGTCGAACCCTTCTTCAGCCGTCAGCATGTTAGTAAGTCGCTGCAGGTCGGCAGGCTGCGTGATATCAGCCTTTATGCCTATGACCTTACCCAAGGCGCCCAGACTGCTGCGGGCGCTGTTGATCTTGTCTTGATTTTTACCCACCAGCGTTACGGCAGCGCCTTGGTTGAGTAACAATTTTGCCACTTCCAATCCGATGCCGCTGGTTCCGCCTACGATGAGTGCACTTTTTGCCATGACTTTATCCTCCTGGTGTACAGTTGTGCAAAGTTTAGCTACCCGCTTACTGCCCTCCTACTTCACCCTCATGCCGGGTTGTGCACCGGCGTGCGGTTCCAATATCCACAAATCCTTGCCACCCGGCCCGGCGGCCAGCACCATGCCTTCCGACATACCAAATTTCATCTTGCGCGGCGCCAGATTTGCTACCATCACCGTGAGCTTGCCTTCTAAATCGGCGGGCTTATAAGCGGATTTAATTCCGGCAAACACCGTGCGCTGTTCTGTGCCGATGTCGAGCGTGAGCTTCAATAATTTTTCCGCGCCCTCAACGTCTTCAGCCTTCATAATACGTGCAATGCGTAAATCAACTTTGGTGAAGTCATCAATGCTGATGGTTCCGGTGGCCAACGGAGGCTGCACAGTTGTAAAGGTGGGCGATTGTTTTGCGGCGGCGGTTTCTACACTCCTCTTTGAGTGTGGATGTCTGAGGAATGTCTCGGATAGCTTCAGCTGATCGATTTGCGTTTGGTCAATGCGGGTCATAATGTGTTGATATTCATGGATAGTGTGATTGGTTAAAAGATTTTGAGCATCTTCCCATTTTAAGGGAGGGATATTGAGGAAAGTCTCGGCCTGTTTTGTGAGATGAGGAAGAACAGGTTTTAAATAAAGCGTCAGTAAACGAAACATATTGATTGTTGCGCTGCACACCTGCTGGAGCGTAGCGTCAGTGCTACTGATTTTAGCTAAATTCCATGGCTTATAGTTGTCGAAAAACTCATTGGCTTTGTCTGCCAGCCCCATAATTAGGGAAATGGCGACACTATAGGAACGTTGCTCATACGCTTGCGCGATGCTATTGGCCTGATCTTGAAAAACGCTTAGGTCGCTTGTAAAGGACAGTTTCTCAGAAAGCCTTCCGGAGAAATGTTTGGAGATAAAGGTAGCGCTGCGGCTAGCGATATTGACGTATTTTCCGATCAGATTACTGTTGATGCGCGCTGCAAAATCTTCGAGATTGAGATCAATGTCCTCCATCGTGCCGTTGAGCTTGGTGGCGTAGTAATAGCGCAGATATTCCGGATTCAGTTTCGGGATACTACAATAGGCGTCTGCGGTGATGAAGGTGCCGCGCGATTTGGCCATTTTTTGTCCATTCACGGTGAGGAAGCCGTGAGCGTAAATCGCAGAGGGTTTACGATAACCTGAGCCTTCCAGCATCGCGGGCCAGAATAAAGCATGGAAGTAGAGAATGTCCTTGCCGATGAAGTGATAAAGCTCAGTGCCTGCCTTTTCGGCTTTGTCTTTATCCCAGAACTCATCAAAATTGATGTCTTTACGTTTGTGGTCACAGTAATTTTTAAAACTCGCCATGTAGCCGACCGGTGCGTCGAGCCAGACGTAGAAGTATTTACCGGGCGCGTTGGGGATCTCAAAACCGAAATAGGGTGCGTCGCGCGAGATGTCCCAGTCCTGCAAGCCCGCGCTGAACCACTCATCGAGCTTATTCGCCACTTCGGATTGCACGTGACGCGGCTGCGTGATATCTGGAAACAACCAGGTGCGTAAAGAATCTTCAAAATCACCGAGCCTGAAAAAATAGTGCTCGGATTGTTTTTCGACAGGCTTGACGCCGGAGAGCACCGAGACCGGATTTTTCAAATCGGTGGGCGAGTAGGTCGCGCCGCATACCTCGCAACTGTCGCCGTACTGATCCTTGGCGCCGCAACGCGGGCACTCGCCCTTGATGAAGCGATCGGGCAGGAACAGGTTTTTGACCGGGTCGTAGGCCTGCTTGATGACGCGCTGGGTGATGTGGCTGTTGGCGCGTAACTTCTGGTAGATGTCGCGCACGAAGAACTCGTTTTCCGGCGAGTGCGTGGAGTGGTAGTTATCGAATTCGACGCCGAAGTCCCGGAAGTCCGCCAGGTGTTCCCGGTTCATGCGTTCGATCAGCGCCTCGGGCGTAATGCCTTCCTGCTCGGCGCGCAGCATGATGGGCGTGCCGTGGGCGTCGTCGGCGCAGACGTAGGTGCAGTCATGGCCGCGCATTTTCTGGAAGCGCACCCAGATGTCGGTCTGGATGTATTCCACCAGGTGGCCAAGGTGGATCGGGCCGTTGGCATAGGGCAGGGCGCTGGTGACGAGTATTCGGCGTTTAGGGGTCATGGAAAACAGATTTTATGGTGAGGTGGGCATAGTTATTCTATAATTATATGTTTACCAGAGCGAAAAGGACACCAAACGGTGTCCAGAGGCGGCATTACATGGCGGATGTTTCACAGTTACAGGTCGAGACGGCACTTAAAGAGGTGATAGACCCTTATCTGGGCAAGGATCTGGTCTCTGCTGAGGCCATTAAAAATATCGCCATTGACGGCAATAGGGTCAAGGTCGAGGTGCTGCTGGGCTATCCCGCCAAGGGCTATCAGGATGTGCTGGCGGGCGAGATCAAGCGCCGCGGCCGGGCGCTGAGCGGTGGCCCTGAGGGGAACGCCGTCCTTTCCACCAGGGTCCTTCCGCCCGCCCTTCAAACGGGCCGAAGA
>CAYUAZ010000036.1:0-12833 GCA_964442865.1 uncultured Gammaproteobacteria bacterium | reverse complement strand
CCTCTAAAAATAGTGGATTTTGGCTTTAGGCAAGGCGAAATTCTGCGAGGAAGCGGAGTGTACACGATAGTACATGAGCATTCCGAGCAGAATTTCAACGCCGCATAAAGACAAAAGACGCATTTTTAGAGGTGCCCTTCATAGAAGGCAAAGGCGCTATAGCCTACTACCCGGTCGCGCCCTCCGGCAGTATCACCGGAATTGCGCAAATCGAGCAGCGCGGGGCGTAGCCCACGTTTACGCGCCACCTCTAATAAGCCGTTAATAGGTGTCGCGCCACAGGCCTGCTCATGCTGGAGCGGATCCGGACTGAGCGCGAGTATTTGCGCGGCAGTATCTTGGTCCACTTGCTGCGCGAGGGAGTAGGGTAAGTAATGCGACAGGTCGGAGCTGACAAGAATCAGGGTTTCGCTGCCACCCCATAAAGTCTCGATGACTTCTGCGACCTCGGCTGCGCTGGCGTCGCCCACCACAAAAGGCGCCAGACTGAAATCACCTAATATATGTTGCAAAAAAGGCAGTTGCACCTCCAGAGAGTGCTCCAGCCTATGCACCTCCCCACTTACGCTCACCTGGGGGAGATGAGCGGTCAGTTGTTGCGCCTCTGGGTCCACGGGAACAACGCCCAGCGGAGTGGCAAGCGCCTCCGTATCGGGCAACGCCAGGCCGCGCACAAAAACGCGGTGCGCGGGCCCCAACAGCACTACACGACGGATACGTTGCGTGACACCCCGGAGGTGGGCATAGGCGCTCGCCGCCACCGGCCCGGAATACACATAGCCCGCATGGGGCACAACCATCACCTTGGGCGTAGACCTTTCCGGACGCCCGGTTACGCGGCTCAATAGTATATCCAACTCACCCGTAAGCTCATCGGCCTGAGCAGGATAAAAGCTGCCGGCAACCGCCGGTGGACGAACAGTAAGCATAGAATTTTTCAAAAACTCACTTGTAGACTCATATATGATGGGGTCGCGTAGTATAACTTTCAAGGCCAAAATCCAATTCCGCCGGCCGGAAGTAGGTACGGATCTCCGTAATTACAGGGTACGCGCCAGCATCGTGCGCAGTTCCTTCAAACTGCGGGTATTCAAGACATCGCCCTTTTCCAGCCAGCCGCGGCGCGCCTGACCTACGGCATAGCGCAGATTATCGAATTGATGGACGCTGTGGGCGTCGGAATTGATCGCCACGGGCACGCCTTCCTCCTTGGCCATCTGCGCGTAGATGTCGAGCAAATCGAGCCGTTCCGGATGGGCGTTGATCTCGAGGAAGCAGCCGCGCTCACGAGCATGGCGAATGATGCGCAACATGTCCGCGTCATAAGGCTCGCGCTCCTGAATGAGCCGTCCCGTCGGGTGCGCGAGAATGGAAAAATGCGGATGATCCATGGCCTTGAGGATGCGCGTCGTCTGTTTGGTACGTGACAGGTCAAAGCGGCTGTGCACCGCCGCCACCACGATGTCGAGTTTGCCCAGCAGGTTATCCGGCAGGTCGAGATTCCCGTCTTCGAGTATATCCACCTCGATGCCCTTGAGCAGGGTGATGTCTTTAAGCTCCGCATTCAATCGGTCAATCTCATCCATCTGTGCGAGCAGGCGCTGCGGGGTGAGACCGTGCGCCACGGTGAGACGCCGCGAATGTTCGGTGATGGCGAGATAGTCAAAGCCGTGCGCCCGGGCGGCGAGCGCCATCTCGCGCAGGCTGTTATGGCCGTCTGTCGCCTTGGTGTGTGCGTGCAGATCGCCGCGCAGATGGGCGAGCTCTACGAGCTGGGGCAGGCGGTGCGCCCGGGCCGCCTCAATCTCGCCGCGGTTCTCCCTGAGCTCGGGCTCAATATAGGGCAGGCCCACGGCGGCGTAGACGGACTCTTCTGTCTCACCGGCGATCCGCTTCTTGCCGCGGAACACGCCGTACTCATTGATCTTGAGTCCCATATCCTGACCCAGCTTGCGTACCGTGATGTTATGTGACTTGCTCCCGGTAAAATAGTGCAGCGCGGCGCCGTAAGATTCCTCGGCGACCACCCTGATGTCCACCTGCAATTTCGCGCGCAGCACCACCGTGGCGCGGGTAGGGCCTTGGGAGAGTATCTCCGCTACTTCATCGTAGTGAATGAACCGTTCCATGACCGGGCTGTTACGACTCGCGGTGACCAGAATATCCAGATCGCCGACAGTCTCCTGATAACGGCGGTAACTGCCGGCCACGATGACCTGTTTGACACCGGGCACGCCCTTGAGATATTTCACCAGCGGCTCGGCGTATTGCGCGGCGACAGCGAGCTTGAAGCGTTTGCTTACGCCGGTTTGGGCCTCGATGGCCTGGAGTATTTTCGCCTCGGTCTTCTCGCCGAAGCCGTGCAGCCTGCGGATGCGTCCGTCACGCGCGGCGCGTGCGAGCTGCTCCACCGTGCGGATGTCGAGTTCATGATAAAGGGCCTTGACTTTTTTCGGGCCGAGACCGGGAAGCTTGAGAAGCTCGATGAGCGCAGCAGGAGTGTGTTTGCGCTGTTTGCGCAGAAAGGCAGAGCCCCCGGTAGTGACGATCTCCTGTATCTTTGCCGCGAGATCCTCACCGATGCCGGGGAGCTGAGTAAGATCTTCGCCGCCGGCGACCATGCCGGTCAGCTCGTGGCGCAGATCACGGATGACACGCGCGGCATTACGGTAGGCGCGCACCCTGAAAGGGTTAGCCTCCTCAATCTCCAGGAGGTCGGCGATTTCCTCGAAAATCGCGGCGATGTCGGCGTTGTGGATAGTCACTAAGAGGGGGTAGCCTCACGGCATCATGATCAGGCCTTTTTCTTTCGCTCCATCGCTTGTTCGCGCGATATGAGTTTGGCAAGCTCTACCATCTCTTCGGACAACAGCCCGATGATATCGTCCACCGCGAGTATGCCCACCAGGGCGCCCTTGGCGTCGACCACGGGCAGCCGCCGCACCCCTTTGGCGCGCATCAGTTGAATGGTTTCGTAAACACCATCCGATTCGCGCGCCGTAACCAGATCAAAGCTCATGATATCGCCGACCGCCACCTGTTCCAGGTCCAGCTCTTTTGCAATGATTTCTATGACGATATCCCGGTCCGTCACTATGCCCACCGGTATGCGCACACCATCCTTTTCGTCAACAACCACCACATCTCCCACGTGATGCTCGCGCATGAGACGGGCCGCCTCACGGATAGAGTCACTTCGGGCAGTGAATACGACGTCTCGATTGCAAAGCTCGCCTATTGGCATAACACATGCTCCTTTTGGAATAGCTTCTTCATTATCTCCCTCATAAATGCGGGAAGATCCGAGGGATGATCAATGCCTTTACAAAGATGATCCTGTTCGAACACGGTCCCACCATAGAGTTAGTAGTTTAAGAAGACATTGATCTCCATCAAGGAATTAGTAAATTGGCAAATAGTTTCTCTCAGAAACAAATACTCAGGTGAGAGTGCTGAGGGCTGTTACCGCCTTAGCCCGTGGTGAATTGATGATAGAAGTAGCGCGCTGATCGTGAATTATTTGATCTATATCAAGAAATCATGACATTTGAATGATTCCATCTTTTTTTATGAATTATTTGTAACAAAGCAGCAGAAAGAACAGTTGCAAGTTCATAAAAACTCATCTAGTCTTTAAGCCATGTCGCACCATTTGCGGCAGTAAAAAACCAAGGCTGACTACTCCCCATCGTCATCTTGCACACACACATCGTTGCATCCTAAAACTGTCCCCGGGACTCCGGGACAGCTTGTCAAGCTGGCCCAAGACCAGCTTTTTTGAGTCGTCAGATATTTTGTTGCGTTGCGTAATCTGTAGCTCAAACAGCTTCATGCTGTAATCATCCTGTAACGGTGCATGGCGCAAAATATACATGGAGGTTGCAAACACGTGCTGAAGCAATCCGTAAACGAGCCCCGCGAGTCCAATGGCTATCACGATGCTGAAAGCAGCCGCTGCGCTATCACGCTGAACGATTACGGTC
The DNA here is from genome assembly GCA_964442865.1 of uncultured Gammaproteobacteria bacterium. Lineage (GTDB taxonomy): Bacteria > Pseudomonadota > Gammaproteobacteria > SURF-13 > SURF-13 > JACPZD01. The sequence goes on along the minus strand of CAYUAZ010000036.1, from coordinate 8,850 downwards.
TGATTTTATATTGCGACGCCGCCGTCGAGAGCATGTTCGGCTATCGCTGCAGTGACTTGACAGGCACTCACATCTCGGTTTTATTGCCGGAACTGGCCCACATGGAACTTATATCCGGTGTAAACATTGGCTCCCGCCTGGCGTTTCTGTGCCGCTGCGGAAAGATATTTAACGCCGCGCAGGAGGACGGCAAACTTTTCACGGCAAAGTTATCCATCACCAAGATCGGCGATACAGACAGCCGGATGATTCTGCTGAACATTTTTGATTCAAGGAGTAGGGAAACATGCTAGCGCCATGGACGGCCTTTGAACACGTCGCGGACTGTGTCGTGGTGACGGATATACACGGTCAAGTCGAATACGTGAACTCCGCCTTTGAGGAGTTTACGGGCTTTACCCGGGATGAGGTCATCGGTAAGCCCGCCGGTATCCTTACGGCAGGGCTGCATGAAACGGATTTTTATGCGCAACTGCAGGGCACGATCCTCAAGGGCGAAGCCTTCCGTGGAGTAGTGATGAATCTCACCAAAAGCGGTGTGCGGGTCTACGAAGAAACGACTATCAGCCCCATCAAGGATAGGGCGGGACGTCCTACCGGCTTTATTTTCCTTTCCAAGGACGTGACGCGGCGTGTTGAGGCCGAGGAACGGCTGAACTACTTGGCCTACCACGACAGTTTGACCGGATTGCCCAATCGCAATCTTTTTCTGGACAGGTTGCGTCAGGGCATCACGCACGGCGCACGAAATCAGCGCACGGTGGCGCTGCTATATCTGGATATAGACCAGTTTAAGGCCGTCAATGACAGCTACGGACATGCTGCGGGAGATATTCTTCTGCGCGAAGTTACAACAAGGCTGAAAGACTGTCTGCGCGGGGGGGATACCCTTGCGCGCCTGGGGGGCGACGAGTTTGCAATCGTGCTGACCGACATTGGTTTTGTAGAGGGTGTGGAAAAGGTGGTACGCACCCTTTTGCAGGCCTTTGTCCAGCCCTTTGGGGTATTGGGCCATGAGGTATTTTCGTCTACCAGTGTTGGAATAAGTCTGTATCCCAAGCACGGTGCGGATATCGATGAGCTGTTAAATTGTGCGGATATCGCCATGTACCATGCGAAGGAGGCTGGAGGATGCCGCTACGCTTTCTTTCAGCAAAGCATGAGGGAAACCCGATTGATTAAACAGGCGCCGGCTTATCGCTACGCTCCACGTCCCGAACTAGGAGACCCTATCCAGGCGACGCACCTTGCAAACAGGGCAGCCGGTCAATCTGACTCCCTGTCCCGTCCGGCGTGAGTCTGAGCGATTTGACCGCCCTGAAAATGATGGGGGCGGGGCAGGAATACGCGGTGAGCAATATAAGCTCAACTCAGGTGTTGAGGTAACTCGTTCTCTCCCACATGCATGAGATCTTTGCCTACGGTCTTCTCCACGAGCGCCGACGTGTGTTTATCGAGCGCGCCTGACAAATCCCCCAGGAATCCGGGTTCGGCGACCAGGATGAGCTTCTGATAGGCGTGATCGTTGCGGCCCTTGTTGAGAATCTCGGCAAGGTGATGCGCGAATTCCTGTGCGTGGCGTTCCTCCGGGTCATGATGCGGACTCAGGGCGTGGCGCGTCCCGAAACTATCGGACATACGGCCGGACTTGTCCGCTTCCATGTCTCTCGCATGGAGACGGCCTTCCGGGTGAGGAATATCCCGCAGGTGTTGCAAGGTCCCCTTGCCCGGTCCTTTGCTTTCAAACAGCCTTGCCTCGGTTCGATCTGCCACTACTATCCACGTTGTTTCCATAATCAGGCTCTCTCTAGTTATCAAAACCATATTTCGTTAACAAAGCCAGCGCTTAGGTATTTTCCATCGCTGCGGTATATTTTCCCTGTCGGGCTGCGCTGTTTAAGCGCGCCCGCTTATAGAGGGTTTGTTGAGCCATAGCTGCATTGGCGGCTGAGCCTTGCCACGCTTTCAGCGCCGGAGCCTGCAGGGCCCGGCCATAGGAAAAACTCAGACACCACGGTTGCCTTTCAGGCCAGGCATTGAGCGCGTTGAGGTTCGCGGTGGCCATGGCATCACTCTGACCGCCGGAGAGGAAAAATATCCCTGGGACTGCGGCTGGAACCGCGCGTCTAAAGCAGGTGATGGTTGCCTTTGCAACCTGTTCGGGCTCTGCCTGGGGCCGACAGTCCATTCCGGCGATCACCATATTCGGCTTCAGCAACATGTGCTCCAGTCTGACGCGGTGTTGATGCAGGGCATGAAATACGGCGTGCAAGACCTGTTCGGTCACATCGAAGCAGCGTTCAAGGCTGTGATTCCCGTCCATCAACACTTCGGGTTCGACGATGGGCACTATACCCAGTTCCTGACAGATCGCCGCGTAGCGCCCCAGGGCATGCGCACCTTCAATTATACAACATTGTGAGGGCGTTTTTTCACCGATACGCAGCACGGCCCGCCACTTCGCAAAGCGCGCCCCGAGCCGTTTGTATTCGGCGAGCCGGCTGGCGAGGCCATCCAGACCTTGCGTCACGGTGTCATCGGGGAAATTTACGAGCGGGGTCGTGCCCTTGTCCACCTTGATGCCCGGTACGATACCTTGATGGATAAGGACCTGTGGCAGCGGGGTGCCGTCTTTTGTTTTTTGTTGGAGGGTTTCCTCAAACAGGATGACGCCGCCGATAAATTCACCCAGGCCCGGAGTGGTAAACAACATCTCGCGGTAATTACGCCGGTTCTCCTCGGTAGACGCCACGTTGATGCTCTTGAAGCGCTTTTCAATAGTCCCGGAACTTTCATCGGCGGCCAATATGCCTTTGCCAGGCGCTACTAACTCGGCGATGGTCTTTTCAAGTTCTTCGCTGCTCATAACAGGTCTCTCCGGCCGAACCTCGCGCCGATGTTCACTTAGGGTGTCTGGCGCCGGCAGAGCCTTGTCCGGGGAGCGCGGCAGGGCTGAGGTAATGCTCGAACCACTGCCGCGCCAGGCTGGCGACCTCCTCGAGCGCGCCGGGCTCTTCGAAGAGATGGGTCGCGCCCGGGATGATGTCGAGTCTCTTTTCCACCTGCAATTGCGCCAGGGCCTTTTGATTCAGTTTGATGACCGGGCCATCCTCGCCGCCCACCAGCAACAGGGTGGGCGCGCGCACCTTGGCAAGAGCCGGACCCGCCAGATCCGGTCGTCCTCCGCGTGAGACGATGGCGCTCACCCCCTCCGGGTGATTGGCGGCGGCAAGCAAGGCGGCGGCGGCGCCGGTGCTGGCGCCGAAATAGCCGATTTTAAGCGCCTGGGTCTCCGGGTTTTGCATCAGCCAATCGGTGATATCTTCAAGCCGCTTCGCCAGCAGCGTGATGTCAAAGCACAGTTGCCTCGTGACCCGGTCTGCGAATTCTTCATCCGCGGTGAGCAGGTCAATGAGCAGGGTAGCAAGTCCGGTTTCGTGAAGGAACTGGGCCACAAAACGATTCCGCGGGCTGTGACGGCTGCTGCCGCTGCCATGGGCGAAGAGCACTATTCCTGATGCGTTGGACGGCAGGTGTAAGCTCCCATCAAGCTCCACCGAACCCGCCGGTACGCGAACCTGGTGGCCCTCCTTTTCGCCCAGACTGGGATGGTGCACGGTCATGGTCTATTCTCCGCTATCTAGAAACGGCCTTATTGTCAAAAAAATCAGGGGTTATATCCTTGATGCAGATCAATCTTTATAGAACTCGGTAAATATTGATCCATATCAACCTATTCGGTGGTTCCTTGCAGGTAAAGTAGGAACCGGTAATATAGCTGTTATTGCAGAGTACTTTTGAAGGGGACGGTCATGACAGAACAGGATCTGAGTCTAACTGGAATTAAAGCCGAGGCCAGCAAATCCGTGCAGCAGGACACCGGGGTCCGCCCCAAAGTACGTGATTTAACGCTACAGGGGCTGAATCGTTATGGCCTTGAGCCTGAGCGGATTAAGGAAGTCGTCAAGGCGGTGATGGAGGGCATCAGCGAGGGGTTGGACAAGCGGGCCGGAGAGATTGCCCCGGCGCTCTCCGAGGCCATCGCCGGGCTGGATGAGGCGCTGAAGAAGTCTGCGCAGGCAACGCAGCTTGCGCTGGAGGAGTTAACGTCGCACGGGAAAGAATTTGTAGATCAAGACTTGACGCTCGCTCTGGATAACCTCAAAAAGACGGAGCATGAGTTTCTGTCTATTATGGGCCAGGTTACCAATGCCGCAGGCGGTAAGGTCAAACAGGCCATGAAGGAGTTGGCGGCCCACGTCCAGCGCGCCGGTACCGATACGGGGAGAATCGTCTCAACTACCCTCGGTCAGTTCGGTAACCGGGTGGGCGCAACACTCCAGGATGCGACGGCGGCAGGCACCAAGGCCGCGCGCAATACGGCCGAGGGGTTGGCCAGGCGCACCAGCGAGATTCTGGCCGGGTGGTCTGAAGCCTTGCGTGAGAAATCCGAAAAGGATAAATAAGATATAGGCCGCTTAAAGCGGTGGCGTTAGCTATGCGAGCGAACCCACGCCGTGAGCGTGTTTAAGTCCATGACGCCTGCGGAACGGGCAATCTCCCGGCCTTGCTTGAAGATCGCCAAGGTCGGAATGCTGCGTATACCATACTGTGCTGCAATTTCCTGTTCCGTCTCCGTATTGAGCTTGGCCAGCCGGGCATAAGGCTCAAGCTTAACGGCTGCTTGCTCGAAGATCGGGGCCATCATGCGGCACGGGCCGCACCACGGCGCCCAAAAGTCCACTACTACCGGTATGCCGCTCTGTGTAATGTGCCGGCTAAAATTTGCATGGGTAAGCTCCAGCGGGTGCGCCGTGAACAAAGCTTGTTTGCACCCCCCGCACCTGGGGGCGTGAGTCAATTTTCCGGTGGGCACACGATTGGTGCTGTGGCAATACGGACAGACGATATGCAGTAATTCACTCATAATGCCTTAGGTGAGGGTGAACCGGTGTGGTTTCAAGCATGACCTGCGCGTCGGCTGGCGGAGATACGATTCAATAACTCATACCACAGCATGCAACTCACCCCCGCAGCAAAAGCCATGAGCAACTGTGAGATGCTGAGAGCGCCAAATGAAAACAGCGCGCTCACCGCAGGAACATAGATCACCAGTATCAATCCCGCGAGCGCGCCGCTTACTACCCACCACAGCGCGCTGTTCGGCGCCTGTGGCGCGCCGGGCATGCCGCGCGCGCGGTTGGATAGTATCAAGCCGAGGTTACTGATGACCAGCACCGCGAACGCCATGGCGCGCGCCGACTCCACAGTGAGGCCGTAATACAGCGTGCCGCTGTAGACGGCCATGACCGCGACGAGGCTGCCCAGCCCTTGCAACAGATTGAGCAGAATCGCGCGCAGGCGGAACATCGGTTCGCGCGGATCGCGCGGTGGACGGCGCATGACATCCTTTTCATCCGGCTCGGCCTCGAAGGCGATCGAGCAGGCCGGGTCTATAATCAATTCCAAAAACAACACGTGGATAGGCGCGAATAACAGCGGCTGCCCGAACAACAGCGGGAGCAGGGCGACACCGGCGATGGGCACATGCACCGCGAACAGATACAACATGGCCCGGCGCAGGTTGTCGTGAATGCGTCTGCCCAGGCGTACCGCGCGCACGATGGAAGGGAAGTCATCGTCGAGCAGCACCAGCGAGGCCGCCTCGCGCGCGACGTCGGTGCCGCGCCCGCCCATGGCGACGCCGATGTGCGCCGCCTTGAGGGCGGGCGCATCGTTCACGCCGTCGCCGGTCATGGCGACGATTTCGCCGCGCGCCTTGAATGCCTGAATCAGGCGCAGCTTTTGCGCGGGCGCGATGCGCGCAAACACGTTCACCGAGCCTATCCTGTCTTGCAACGCGCTGTCGCTGAGGGCGTCGAGGTCCGTGCCGCTCAGTGCCGCGGCCTCGCCAAATCCGAGCTGGCGCGCCACGGCGGTAGCGGTGCGCGGATAATCGCCGGTGATCATCACCACGCGTACGCCTGCGGCACGACACTCGGTGACAGCCTGCTTTACCCCGGCGCGCAGCGGGTCGAGCAGGGCGACCAGACCCAGGAATTCAAAATCAAACGCATGCTGGTGTGCAGGCGGGCTACCCTCGCGGTGTACCGCTTTGGCCACACCCAGCACGCGCAAGCCTTCGTCCGCCAGGCGCCCCACCTGCGCCATCAATGCGTGCAGTTGCGCTGCGTCGAGATGACACAAATCGGCAATCGCCTCCGGCGCACCCTTGGTCGCGACGATCGTGTGCTCACCCTGTGGCGCTTGCCACAGATGCGACATGGCCAGTAACTCCGGCGACAGGGAATACTCATACACCAGTTTCCAATCGGGGTGCAGATGCTCGGTGTGCGCGAGAAATCTTTCCGCCGCCTCGTGAATCGCACGCTCCATGGGGTCAAACGGCGCGGTTTCGCTTGCCAGCACTGTGTACTCCAGCAGCGAATGAAATGGCTCCGGCAACTCAGCAGAATTTTCGCTTACGTCGAACAGCGCGCCATTCGCCATGAGCTTGCTCACCACCATGCAGTTCTGCGTGAGCGTGCCGGTCTTGTCCACGCACAGCAGCGTGGCCGCCCCCAGCGTTTCAATCGCGGGCAGATGGCGCGTGAGCACACGCGCCTTGGCGATGCGCCAGGCACCGAGCGCGAGAAACACCGTGAGCACCACGGGGAATTCTGCCGGCAGGATGGCCATTGCAAGCACGATGCCCGCGAGCAGGCCGTCCAGCCAGCCGCCGCGCAGCGCCACGTACAGCATTGCCACGGTGGTGCATAATGCCAGGCTGATGAAAAAAACCACACGCACGATGCGTCGTGTTTCGCGCTGCAAGGGCGAGTCTTCCAGTGTCAGGCCTTGCACCGCCTTGCCGATGTGGCCGATCTCGGTGTGCAGGCCGGTGTGCGCCACGTGCGCCACGCCCTGCCCTTGCACCACCAAGCTGCCCGCATAGACAAAGGGCGTGTCGTCTCCGCCCGGCGGGCCGATCACTTCTGTTGTATCTCCGCTCAGCTTGCGCACAGGAACCGATTCGCCGGTCAACAGCGATTCATCGGCGTGGAAATCGTTGCAGGACAACAGCACCGCATCCGCGGACACGCGATCGCCTTCGCGCAGCAACAGAATGTCGTCACGCACCACTTCGCGCCCGGCGATGCGCAGAGCCTGCCCGTCACGCAGCACCAGTGCGCGCGGACTGGAGAGATCACGCAACGCGCTCAGCACACGTTCGGTCTTGTGCGATTGATAGAGGGTGATGCCGATGATTACCAGCGCGGAGAAGAGCAGCAGCAGCGCATCGCGTGGATTGCCCAGTACCAGGTACACGGCGCCCGCCGCGAGCAGCAATAACAGCATGGGTTCGCGCAGCACGTTGAGCGCGGTACGCCACAGGCCATGTCGAGGCGGCGGAGTGAGTTCGTTGTAGCCCTCCGCGGCGAGCCGCTCGGCGGCCTGCTCCGAAGTGAGCCCCGTATAAGTGGACAAATCTTGTTGTGCTGAGAAAATGATCTTATCTCCACTCATTAACGCGGACGCATCACATAGCCAAACATCAACGCCGCGACTAGCGAGATTGCGCCGAGTAAAATGAAGGCGCTGGTGTAGCCGTAAACACCCACCACCCAGCCGGTGAGCACCGGGCCGATGGTCTGCCCCACGTCCATCACCGTGCGTAGCACGCCCATGGAGGAGCCGTATTCGCCGTTTTTGGTGAGGTCTGCGACCAGCGCCGAGGTGGATGATGTGACCATGGCAAAACCTATCCCGAATATCAGGCTCAACGCGCACAAACCCAAAAAGTAGGGCAGATAAGGCAACAGCGCGACGCTCAATGCGCCGGCCAATAAACCAGGAATAATGGTGCGCGTGCGGCCTATCTTGTCCGACAACATGCCCATGAGCGGTTTGGCGAACACGATACTCACCAATTGTACGCCCAATATCACACCGATCTGCCAGGCGGGAATGCCCAGCGACGCGGCGAACAGCGCGAGAAACGCCTCCACCGCGCCAAACACCAGATATTGTGCGGCCTCCACGAAGGTGGTCGCCATGATGCGCGCATCGTGTAGCACGATTTTAAGGCTGGCAAAAACATTCCCGCGCTCCGGTTTGGGCGGCGGCGCCGGTGCACCGTTATCATTCAGCATCAATCCCACGGCCAGTGCCAGCACGCCGCTGATGCCGCAGGCGATATATACCGCATCGAAGCTCGCCAGAGAAATCAAAAATCCGCCCAGGAATGGCGCTACAGAGCGCCCCGCGATGGTAACCGAAGAATAAGTGGAGAGTTTAGTGGCGCGATCCTGGGTGTAGCGCTCGGCAATCGCGGCCGTCGCCACGGTGCCGAAGATCGCGGTGGCAAAGCCGTGATAAAAACGCACCGCGATCAACTGCCATACCTCGCTCACCATGAGATATAAAAACGGCGCGCTGGCGAAGATCAGCAGCGAGAATAAGATCATGCGCCGCTTGCCGAGAGTGTCGGACAACGATCCGGCGGGAAAGCTTATCAGGATGCCGGGAATAGTCGAAGCGATGACAATCCAGCCGATCTCCGCCGGCGTTGCGCCGAGCGCCTGCGCGAACAAGGGCAGCACCGGGGTCTTGGACAGGGTGGAGCTTAAAATCGCCAGCCCCCCGATGAAAGCGATCAATGCAAAGAATGATATAGATACCGATTTCATTTTAATTGGCAGGAACCCGGTCGAGGTTCGTGGGCGCCCCGGTGGCCGTGTGAAATGGCCAGTGCTTAATTATAGTCCCCGCCGTGAATTAGTCAGTGGCATCTGGCGACCTATAATAGCCATAGGTTCCTCTTTTTGTTCCCCCTCTCCCTCCGGGGAG
>CAYUAZ010000035.1:0-12899 GCA_964442865.1 uncultured Gammaproteobacteria bacterium | reverse complement strand
CTCGGTTTCGACGCCCCCGCGCTAAATTCGCTCGATGCCGTCAGCGACCGCGATTTCGCCATTGAATTCGCGGCGGCCGCCGCCCTGCTGATGGTACACCTGTCGCGGTGTTCCGAAGAACTGATTTTGTGGTCGTCCAGCCAGTTTGACTTTGTGGATCTGGGTGACGCCTTTTGCACGGGCTCCTCCATCATGCCGCAAAAGAAAAATCCCGACGTGCCGGAGCTGGTGCGCGGCAAGAGTGGCCGCGTCATCGGCCACCTGATGGCCTTGTTGACCCTCATGAAAGCCCAACCCCTGGCCTACAACAAGGACAATCAGGAGGACAAGGAACCGCTGTTCGACACCGTGGACACCGTCAAGGCCTGCCTGCGCGTCTACGCCGAGATGATCCCGGCGCTGCGGGTAAAGCGCGACAGAATGCGTGCGGCCGCCGAGCAAGGTTACGCCACCGCCACCGACCTCGCCGATTACCTGGTGCGCAAGGGCGTGGCATTCCGTGACGCCCACGAGATCGTGGGTAAGGCCGTCCGTTACGGTCTGGAGCAGGGCAAAGACTTGGCACAAATGCTGCTTACTGAATTGCGTGAGTTCTCTCCCGTGATCGAACAGGACGTGTTCGATGTCCTCACGCTGGAGGGATCGGTGCAGGCGCGCAATCATCTCGGTGGGACCGCGCCCGAACAAGTACGGCAAGCGGCACACAAGGCAAGACAAAGGCTATGCGGCAAATGACACGAATGTTGATGTCCCTCATGCTTTTATTGCTGGCAGGTTTGGCGCTACCCGCGTTGGCGGGCAAGCTGCTCAAGTGGGAGGATAGTCAGGGACAAGTGCATTACGGCGACAAAATTCCGCCGGAATACGCCGCGCAACAGCGTTCCGAATTGAACAAGCAGGGTGTGACCCTCAAACGCAGCGAGGATGCGGTGCGCACACGGGAAGAGGCCGAGGAAAAGCAGCGCCAGGAACAATTGCTGACCGAACAGAAACAGCAGGCGCATGAGCAGGCAGCCAAAGATAAACGGCTGCTGGATAGTTATGCGAGCGAGCAGGACATTATCGGCATCCGCGACCGCCGGTTGGCGGGCCTGGAAGAAGAGATCAAGAACAACTTCACCAATCAGCTAAAACTCAAGGCCAGGCTCACCGAACTCGATGCCAGGGCGAGTAGCCTGCAAGCTGCGAACAAACCCGTGCCTGCAAAGCTGCAAGATGACATCAAGACAACACGGGCCCAGGACACGCAATACACCGCCTTGCTTGAGGCCAAGCGCAAGGAACAGGAGCAAGTCCGTAAGACGGCTGAAGAAGATCTGCAACGGTACAAAGAGATGCAGGGGAGAAGTCAAGCAGCAGCGCCTTAAGATTTTCTCAGAGCCTACAGCACCAAGCTGGGCTGTAAGCGACGTAACGCAACCCGATGGGCATGACAGTCGGGGTCCAAGCTTTCCACCAATCTCCAAAATGCCGCTGAATGATTGAGGTGGCGTAAATGGCTGAGCTCGTGCGCCAGCACATAATCCACCAGCACCGCCGGCGCCAGCATGAGGCGCCAGTTGAGGCTGATCGTGCCGCGCGCAGAACAACTCCCCCAGCAGGTCTTCTGGCCGCGTATGGTGATCCGCTTGGGCCACATGCCGAGCTTTTCTGCGAGTAACGCCAGCCGTCCCGTCATGTAGGTCTGCGCCTCATTCCGGTACCAGGTCTCAAGCAAATGCGCGATACTCGCGCGCTCGTGACATAGATTGTGTACGTGCAGCGTAGCCTCGTGACGCTCGACACGGCCATGTCCGGCGTGATGTAAACGCAACGTAAGTTCGCTATCAAGCAAAAGCAGGCGGGTAGCATCCTGCAGGGGCCGTCGCCGCGCCAGTTGAGCGCGCACCAGTAAAAGCCGCTTCGCCACCCAAGCCGTATGGTTCTGCACAAACTCATGTGTCTCGCGCAAAGTGGCGCGTGCAGGAATACGCACCAGGACTTCAGCATCGTCGCTGACATGTAAGCTCAAACGCCGCCGCCGGGCGATACGCTGGACGGTGTAGGGAATGTCTTCACCCATGATCGTCAACTGATCCTGGATGAATAACTTAGGGAACCTCTGAATAATTCCATCCATGGAATTTTCAGAGACGAAAAGCAAAAACGCGGTTTTTGCTTTTCTTCATTTTTCAAACACTTGCATGTTTGAAAAATGGCGGCACATCCCTGTGCCGCAGGAATCTCTGATTTATTCAGAGATTCCTTAGATATTTTGAGATCTGCCACTTTCAATCTCGGTGACGGCAACATTGCCCTCGGGAGTCAACTTCAGCCGAATCTTTCCCCAGCAAGGCACACGCCCGGCTTCGCAGCCTGAGCCTTCCATCACCACCTCATCAAAGCTCACCGTACAGAGCGCCTCATCGGGCTGGTTCTCTATTACGCTGACCTTAAGACTGTCAGGGTCGGGCCAGCCGTTCTGGGTGCACAATTCGGCCAGTCTTGGAGTCGCGGCGAAGAAGTCTGACAGGGATTTCTGATCCATAACGGTGTTACGACTTAATCAACGTGCCCACACCCTGGTCGGTAAAGATCTCCAGCAGCACGGCGTGCTCGACGCGCCCATCGAGAATATGCGCCGCACCCACGCCACCCGCTACCGCGTCCAGCGCGCAGCGGATCTTGGGCAACATGCCGCCGTAGATCGTGCCGTCGGCGATCAGCGCCGCGATGTCGGTGCTGCTCAGGCGCGGCAACAGATGACCTTGCTTATCGAGCACACCGGATGTATTGGTGAGCAGCATCAACTTTTCGGCGTGCAGCGCCTCGGCCAGCTTGCCCGCCACCAGATCGGCGTTGATGTTATAGGATAGCCCGTCCTCGCCCACACCCACCGGCGCAATTACCGGAATGAAATCACCACCCGTCAGCGTGTGGATCACCGCGGTATCGAAGCTGGCCACCTCGCCGACGTGGCCCATGTCTATGATCTCCGGCGCTTCCAGTTCTGGGCTGTTGCGGGTCAGCGTGAGCTTACGGGCGCGGATCAGGTCGCCGTCCTTGCCGGACAGGCCCACCGCCGAGCCGCCCTGGCGATTGATGAGGTTCACGATGTCCTTGTTGACCAGTCCGCCCAGCACCATCTCCACCACATCCATGGTCTCGCTGTCGGTGACGCGCAGGCCGTCCACAAATTGGCTTTGTATGCCGAGCTTATCCAGGTGCTTGCCGATCTGCGGCCCGCCGCCATGCACGATGACCGGATTGATGCCAACCAGTTTCATCAGCACCACATCGCGCGCAAAACCGTTCTTCAGGGCCTCGTCCACCATCGCGTTGCCGCCGTACTTGATGACCAGGGTCTTGCCTTTGAAGCGCTGGATGTACGGCAGCGCCTCGGTCAAGACATGGGCGATGTTGTGGGCATTGATGCTCATGGCGATTTCAAAACGGCAAGGTGAGAGTGGGGTCCAGGCTTAATATTAAATCACGAAATTGCTTTTGAATGCGCTCCAAAGACATCTGGTTGTCCGCCTCGAAGCGAATCACCACCGTGGGGGTGGTGTTGGAGGGGCGCGCCAGGCCCCAGCCGTCCGCAAAGTCGGCGCGCACGCCGTCTATGGTGGTGAGTTTGGCGCCCGGAAAGCGCGCGCTCTTTTGCAGGCGCTCCATCAGCTTGAAATGTTCGCCTTCCTTCATCTCCAGTTTCAACTCCGGCGTGTTCACCGTCTCGGGCAGTTCCGCAAACACCGCGCTGGGGGCGCGCGCATCGTGCGACAAAATCTCCAGCAGGCGCGCAGCGGTATACAAACCATCGTCAAAGCCAAACCAGCGCTCCTTGAAGAAGATATGGCCGCTCATCTCACCGGCCAGCAGTGCGCCGGTTTCCCGCATCTTGGCCTTGATCAGGGAATGGCCGGTCTTCCACATCAACGGCTCACCGCCGTGCCGGGTAATCTCGGTGGCAAGGTTGCGCGTGCACTTAACGTCATAGATAATCATTGCGCCGGGATTGCGCGACAGCACGTCCTGCGCGTACAGCATCATTTGCCGGTCCGGCCAGATGATGACACCCTCGGCGGTGACCACGCCCAGACGATCCCCGTCGCCGTCGAAGGCGAGTCCCAGGTCGGCGTGTTGCGCCTTGACCGCGCGGATCAGATCCTCCAGATTTTCCGGTTGACTGGGATCGGGGTGGTGATTGGGAAAATTCCCGTCCACCTCGCAAAACAGTTCGCTCACCTCACAGCCCAGCTCGCGCAGCACGCGCGGCGCGAGCATGCCCGGCACGCCGTTGCCACAATCCACCACTATTTTTAAGGGACGCGCGAGACGCACATCGGAGAGTACGCGCGCGATGTAATCCGGCACTACATCCACAGCCTTCCATTCCCCCGCGCCGCTGGAGAGTTTGCCCTCGACGATACGGGTGCGCAGCGCGCTGATGGCCTCGCCGGAAAGCGTCTCGCCCCCCAGCATGATCTTGATACCGTTATAGTCCGGCGGATTGTGACTGCCGGTGATCGCCACGCCGGAGCCGGTTTTGAGATGGTGGGTGGCGAAATACAACACCGGTGTCGGCACCATGCCGATATCTATCACGTTGACGCCCGCGGCGCGCAGGCCGTCGCTCAACGCCTGCGCAAACTCCGGTCCCGACAAGCGCCCGTCGCGCCCCACCACCACGGTGCTTTGCTCGCGCGCAAGGGCCTCGCTGCCGAGGGCGCGGCCGATCTCACGCACGATGCCGGCGGTCAGTGTTTTTCCTACGATGCCGCGGATGTCATAAGCCTTGAAAATGTTTTCTGGAATGTCCACCATCATTTCCTCTTTTCTCTTGTCACTTACTACTGTCTTCCAGAATGTCCGAATCCGCCCGCACCGCGACGCGTCTCATTAAATTCCTCGACCACTTCGAAGTCGGCGCGCACCACCGGCACGATGATCATTTGCGCGATGCGTTCGCCGATGTTAATGGTGAACGGCTCCTGGCCGCGATTCCAGCACGACACCAACAACTGCCCCTGATAATCGGAGTCGATCAGGCCGACCAGATTGCCGAGCACGATACCATGTTTATGGCCGAGGCCGGAGCGCGGCAATAACACGGCGGCCAGCGATGTGTCGGCGATATGTACCGCCATGCCGGTCGGGATGAGGTGCGTCGCGCCCGGCTCGATGACCAACGGCCGTTCCAGGCAGGCGCGCAGATCTATACCGGCCGAGCCTTCCGTCGCATACTGCGGCAGGGGGAATTCGCCGCCGATGCGCTTATCGAGAATCTTGAGCTGAATTTTTTGCATGATACCTCTCGGCGATGATAGTGATAAGCTCGCGCGCCAGCCGTTCTTTGGGCGCGCGTGGCAGCAGCTTGCCGCCGCCTTCCCAAAACAACATTAATTCATTTTCGTCGCTGTCGAAGCCCAGGCCGGGACGATTCACCCAGTTCGCGGCGATCATATCGAGTTTTTTTGCGGCGCGTTTGGCTTGCGCGTTCAGTTCCAGATTCTCGGTCTCGGCGGCGAAACCCACGGTGAAGGGCGCGGCAGTCAATGCCACCACATCTTCCAGGATATCGGGATTACGCACCAGAGAAAGCGCAAATTTATCGTGTGACTTTTTCATTTTTTGCGCAGCGCTCTCAGTTGGGTGGAAATCGGCAACCGCCGCAGCCGCAATGAAAATGTCACTGTGCAGTGCGCGCGTAAGCACCGCCTCGTGCATCTCTTGGGCGCTGACCACATCAATGCGTTCCACGCGCTCCGGCGCGGGCAATGCCGTCGGCCCGCTGATGAGGGTGACCCGCGCCCCTGCCTCGCAGGCGGCGGCCGCCAGCGCATAGCCCATCTTGCCGGAACTGCGGTTGCTGATATAACGCACCGGATCTATCGCCTCGCGGGTGGGGCCGGCGCTCACCAGTATTCGTGCGCCGCTGAAGCTGCCGGTGGTAAATATCTCTGCTGTCAATTCGGTGATCCGTGCCGGTTCCAACATCCTGCCCGGTCCGACTTCGCCGCAGGCCTGCTCGCCCTCGGCGGGACCGAATAGACGCACGCCGCGCTCCTCCAGAGTCTTTTTGTTGGCCTGGGTGGCGGGGTTAAGCCACATCTGCTGATTCATGGCGGGCGCCAGGACGAGCGGCGCGGCTGTCGCCAGGCACAGCGTGCTCAGTAAATCATCGGCCAGACCGTAGGTGAGTTTGGCCATAAAATCAGCGCTGGCGGGGGCGATCAACACCACGTCCGCCCAGCGCGCCAGCGTGATGTGCCCCATGCCGGCCTCGCTGGCCGGATCGAGCAAATGCTGTTGTACGGGATGACCCGACAAGGCTTGCAGGGTGAGGGGGGTGATGAATTCGCCGGCCGCCTGCGTCATGACCACCCGCACCTCCGCCCCCGCGCTGCGCAGGTGGCGCACCAGCTCGGCGCTTTTGTATGCGGCAATCCCGCCGGTAATACCCAGCAGAATGCGCTTATTGATGAGGGACGACATAGGGGGGATTGTAGCGACTACAGGGGCTAGGATCTAGGGGCTAGGGGCTAGGGGCTAGGGGCGAGCGGCGGGCTTAGGAGCCGCGAGCGCCCGTACAAGGATGTACGGGCTGGGGTTTATCTAATATATGAAGTCGCGCCAGGGAGGGCTGAGATGAAATTAAGGCCGAACTTTCCATTCCTAGCCCTAACCCCGCCTCCAGCCCCTGCTAATTATGCTTGCTGAGTCCGTTGCCGTTAATAGAGACTACGGATGGGGTCGTATAATCCTGGGAGAAGCACTCTTCGACCTCGGACGGCGGCAGCGGCATGCTGAAATAATAGCCCTGCATTTCGGTGCACTTCAAAGTGCGCAGGAATTCTAATTGCCGCATGGTCTCCACGCCCTCGGCGATGACTTGTAATTTCAAGCTGTGCGCCATAGCGACGATTGCCGTGGTGATGGCCATATCGTCCGCATCGTCGGGAATACCCTGAACAAAGGACTGGTCAATCTTCAGCTTCGTGACAGGAAAGCGCTTTAGATAACTGAGCGACGAATAGCCCATCCCGAAATCATCTATAGCAAGGTGGATGCCGGTATTTTTTAATTCATGCAGGATATCGGAGGTCTCCGCTCCCTGCATCATGCTTTCTGTCAGTTCCAGTTCCAGGCACTTGGGGTCGAGACCGGTTTCGCTGAGCACCTGATTGATGGTGCTGAGCAGTTGTTGCTGACGGAACTGCCGCGCGGAGAGATTGACCGCCATGCGGATGGGCGGGAAGCCGGCGGCCTGCCACGCCATGTTCTGCTCGCAGGCGGCACGCAACACCCACGCGCCGATCGGAATGATTAAACCGGTTTCCTCCGCCACCGTGATGAATTCGCTTGGCGACACCAGCCCGAGATCGGGACTTTGCCAGCGCAGCAGCGCTTCCACGGCGATGATTTTTCCCGTGAGGAGATCAATCTGCGGCTGATAGCGCAGGAACAGTTCGTCACGATCGAGGGCGTGGCAGAGCCTGTTTTCCAGTTCCAGGCGGTGCGAGGCCTTGTCGTTCATCTTGGGGGAATAGAGCTGATAGCCGCCGCCCTGCTCCTTGGCGCGGTACATGGCGAGATCGGCGTTTTTCAACAGCACCTCGGGCTGATCGCCATCGTTAGGGAAAATGCTCACGCCGATGCTGGTGGTGATGTTGAGATCATAGCCCGCGATTTCGAAGGACTCGAAAATGGAGTTGTTGATTTTCTGCGCCACCCTGGCCACATCGGTCGGGTCCGCGACATCGCCGAGAATCAACGCGAATTCATCTCCGCCCAGTCTCGCCACCGTATCGCTTTCGCGCACATGAGTGGAGAGACGGTCCGCCATCGCCGTCAGCAACAGGTCGCCGACGGCATGACCCAGTGTGTCGTTAACGCGCTTGAAGCGATCCAGATCCATGAATAATACCGCCACCATGCGGTTATGGCGCGGCGCGTGCATCAGCGCCTGGGTCAGGCGGTCCATAAACAGCACCCGGTTGGGCAGGTTGGTGAGCACGTCGTGGGTCGCCATATGATGCAGGCGTTCTTCCGCACGCTTGCGCTCGATGGCGTAGCGCAGCGAATGGACCAGCAAGCGGGTGTCCACCTGGCCCTTGATAAGATAATCCTGCGCCCGGTACTGCACGGCCTGTAAAGCGAGCTCCTCGTCGTGCAAGCCGCTCAGTACCACAATGGGCATGTGCGGCACCGCCGTCTGCACTTGGGTGAGGGTGTCGAGCCCGCGCGAGTCCGGCAGGGTCAGATCCAGCAGCACCACGTCGAAGTGCTGTTGGCCAAGCCGCTTGAGCGCCTCGGCGAACAAGTCAACATGAGTGAGGGCAAAGTTGCCGGTGCGCGCCTCGGCCAACATCTCGAGTACCAGTCTGGCATCCCCCGGATTGTCTTCCACCAGCAAAATGTGTATCGGCGTGCCTATGCTTTGCTCATGCATTTTTAGTTGTATCCTCTTTATCCGGTAGGGTGAAGTAAAAAGTACTGCCTTCCCCTGTCTTTGACTCCACCCAGATCCTTCCGCCGAGACTTTCCACGATCTTCTTGCAAATTGCAAGACCTATCCCTGTGCCGGTGTGCTTGGCGTGGCCCGGCAGCCTCTGGAACAACATGAATATCTGGCTGGAATACTGCGGGTCTATGCCGATGCCGTTATCGCGCACCAAAAACTGCCAGACGCCGTTCCTGTGTTCGGCGCGGACATGAATCTTCAGGGGCCTGTCGGCCCGGAATTTAATGGCGTTACTAATCAAATTCTGGAACAACTGCACCAGTTGGGTTGGGTTGGCGTAGATCGTCGGCAGCGGGTCACAGCTCACCGTCGCGTTGCTCTCCCGGATGGCGATCTGCAGATTGCTTACCACCTCATTGAAAATGAGGTTGCAATCCACTAACGCCAGGTCCCCTTGCGCCAACCCGGCCTGCGAATAGGCCAATAACCCGTCTATCATACGCTGCATGCGCAGGGTGCCGTCCATTACATATTTGATGAATTCATCGGCGTCGGGGTCAAGCCTGCCTTGGTAGCGCCGCGACAGCAACTGGGTGTAGCTCGCCACCATGCGTAGCGGCTCCTGCAAGTCATGGGCGGCGACCTGGGCCATATCACTCAGCCTGTCGTTGGAAGTCATCAGCTCCACGGTGCGTTCCCTCACTCTGTGCTCCAGTTCCTCGGTGAGCGTGCGCTGGCGCTCCATGGCGTTTTTATGATCCTCGATGTCGGTCGCACTTCCCAGCCATTTGATAATGCTGCCGTCCTGGTCCCTGAACGGGGCGGCGCGGAACAGGTGCCAGCGGTAAGTCCCGTCGCTGGGCCTCTTGCAGCGGTACTCGGCCGCATAGGCATCGCCTTTTTGGGCCGCCTTGGTCCAGCGTTGCAGACAGGTTTCCACGTCATCCGGGTGCAACACCGTCTGCCAGCGTTTACCCTGACTCTGTTCGCGCGCCAGGATGGGGTGGTTGTACCAATAGTGGTTATAGTAATCCAGTGTACCGTCAGGCAGAGTGGTCCATATGATCTGGGGCACAGTGATGGCAGGCTTGCCGGGGGGCGGCTCGTCGCGTGGCTTCTCTGTCCTTTGATCTAATGGGCGTGTATCGAGATTGACCACCGTTTTATGGGCACGTGGAGCAGGGGGCTCCCCTTCACCGCCGGTTTGCCCCACCTCATCCATACCCCGGCGGAGTTCGAGCTGGTTAACGATCTGCCGCCCCAAGGCATGCAAGGCCTCTCGCTGGTCCATAGTGAGCCCGCCGGGGACATGATCCACCACGCACAATGTCCCCAGCGTATCTCCCTTGGGGGTAGCCCACGGTACGCCCGTGTAAAAACGGATATCAGGTTCGGAGCTTACGAAGGGGTTGGTGGCGTAGCGCTCGTCGAGGAGCGCAGCGGGAATGATGAATATATCGGGGTGTGGGCCGGGATGGGCGCAAAATGACACATCCCGAGAGGCCACAGAGGTAGGCGAGCGGGACCTGGATATAGACTGCTGGCGGCGGGCGTCAACGAGAGTGATAAAGGAGATCGGCGTCCTGCAAATGTGCGAGGCGAGCCGAAGGAAATCTTCGATGACCTCTTCGGGGGCGGTATCGAGAATGTTGAAACGGCGCAAGGCATCCAGTTGTTCCGCTTCGTGGTCAGGACGCTGCGATTTCATTTAACGGTTCTTTGTATATGTGGCTCAGACAGCTACCCCGGGACTTGGAAAGTATACCAATATTTTGACACTCCTTCTAAACAGGAGTTGAATCTATGTCTGTCATATAAATGACAACACAAGGGCAATCTTCATTCCATGTTTATAAATAACTATATTTATCAATTAATTATAATAGTTAGCAAGGCGTAGGAAGGCCCGAATGTAAAATTTCTCGACAAATAAGCATGGCCTGACAAACCCGTACGACTAAGGTAGCCTTGTGAACGGTCAAAGTAACCTAACCAACGACTATGCCCATTACAGATTGGCCTTCCGAGGAACGCCCGCGCGAGAAGCTGCTGCTGCGCGGCCCCGGCGCATTGTCCGACGCCGAGTTGCTGGCCATTTTTTTACGCACCGGCGTGGCCGGCAAGACCGCCGTGGACCTCGCCCGCGAGCTGCTGGCCGCCTTCGGAGGTCTGCGCCCGTTGCTGGAGGCGGAAAGCGAGCATTTTTGCGCACAGCACGGCCTGGGCGTCGCCAAGTATGCGCAGTTGCAGGCCGTGCTGGAGATGGGCCGCCGTCATCTGCTCGAAACCCTCACTCGCGGTGATGCCCTGTCCAACCCCGACGACACCCGTGACTACCTCAAGGCACGCTTGCGCGGCTATGCCCACGAGGTGTTCGCCTGCCTGTTTCTAGACAGCCGACATCGCGTCATCAGCCTAGACGAACTGTTCCACGGCACCATAGACGGGACCAGCGTCCATCCCCGCGAGGTGGTCAAACGCGCCCTGGCGCACAACGCCGCCGCAGTGATTCTGGCCCACAACCACCCCTCCGGCGTGGCCGAACCCAGTGAGGCCGACCGGCTGATTACCCAGCGTCTGAAAGACGCCCTGGGGCTGGTGGATATTCGGGTATTGGATCACTTCATCATCGGTGACGGGCGGGTGGTGTCACTGGCCGAGCGGGGGTTGTTATAGATGACACCGGAATGTCTGCCCCAGGACTTGTCTGCCTACTGGGTTCCCTCAACGGTAAATTTCGCGCCGGTTACCGATCCGCACCACAAGAATTTTTAGAGCACTGTCCTTGATGCTGGCGATAACCCGGTTATCACCGACCCGATATTTCCAGAACTCGCCAAGGCGCGAACCTTTGAGCGCTTCCCCGATGCTGCGGGGGTCATCGAGTGGCGCAACACGCTCGTGGAGAAACTTCAAAATCCGGCGCGCTACCGGTGGGTCCATCTGCTCAAGGTTTTTTACTGCGAGTGGTGAAAGATCAACCCCCCATACCATAGCGTTTCATCACTTGTTTAAGTGGGATAGCTTTAGCACGCCCTGTACGGACGGCCTTAAGCTCACGCTCGGCGAGATACAAATCCTCCAGATCCTCCAGGTGATTAAGGATTGCCTCACGGATATAAAAAGTTTTGCTGCGTCCGGTTTTGGCCGCCAGCTTTTCCAGGCGGCACTCCACGTCTTCGGGTAATCGGATTGAGATAGCCATAACAGCTCCTGACCAGAATGAGATACAAGTATCTCACGCAGGCTATGCTGCTACAACTGTAAAGGCTGTGAGGTGTTAGGCGTGAGGCGTAAAGCGGATTTTCCTCACCCCTCACAGTCTTTTACGCCTCACTCCTCACCCCTCACGCCTCACCTTTCATTCCCTAGCCCCTGTAGTTAGTCGATGCTGTAGCTTGACTCACCCCCCCCCAAACAAAGCATAACCTAACCGTCACACAACATTCACACAAGGGCGTTAAGCTGACCCTGCAGAAAAGCGCAACATCATTTTTGGCTCACCAACAACAAGGAGAATGAAAATGAGCATTGCAACCAAGGCATCGCTAGGTTTATTGTTGTTCGCTGTAGGGGTCTCGGCCAGCCTCTATGCCGCTGCCCCCCCCCCCGCTAGACCCGAGTAACCCGCCGGAGGCGCCAGTCGTAGCCGGTAACGGGCCCATCAAAGACCAGGAGGGTCGGATACACTACATCGTGGATCTGCGCGATGACGCGACCAAAGGCTACCCCAACATCAATCCTCCCCAGGATAAGTTTCCCGACTATCACAAGCCGAAGATGCGCCACCTGCTCAAGGACATAGAAAAGCAGTACGCCCTCAGTGCAACTAATCTCAACAGTTGGGTGGCCAACAGCTTTTCCGCCTATCTCACCCCGGGTCAGGTCGAAAAGCTCAAAAAAGACAAGCGCGTGACGCTCATCACGGAGAATGCAGTACTGGAATACAGCGCCTTGTGGTTGAATACCACCACTTCTTTCGGGGAGATCATCCCTTGGGGCGTCAATGCAGTGGGCACCCGGCTCAGCAACAATTACTTTAGAGTGTACGTACTGGATTCAGGTGTCGCTTACCACACCGATTTACCCAACGTGATTGCGCGGCTGGCGGCGCCGGGATTCCCCCTTATAGGCTGCTATGCGCATGCCACGCATCTGGCTGGCACCATCGGCGCTGCCACAAACAACCGGGGCGTCATCGGCGTGGATGCCAATGTGTCCATCGTGTCGGTGGCAGTGGGTGACTTGTGCTCCGGTGGCCCTAAGGTGACCAGCGTCAGCGATGGTATGGATCTGAATTTATGCAGATATGGCATACTGGGGCGGCGTAGGTATCGTCAATATTTCCATGAACCAGCCCCCTGTTAGGGGTACTAATGGAATTATTATTACACCTTCGGTTTCACTAGTGTCCGGTTAAATTGAGACGTGCCGGCGGCAACGTCAACATTGATAA
>CAYUAZ010000034.1:0-12956 GCA_964442865.1 uncultured Gammaproteobacteria bacterium | reverse complement strand
TGGTGTGTTTGCGGCAGGTGGCGATACCACGGTCGGGCAAGCGGGTGTCTTGATAACGACCGGCATGGCGGGATAGACGACTTGGGTAGCTTTACCGCCCAGGGTCTTGGCGAGCGCGCGTGCTGCGTGCATGATGGGCATGACGAACGGCAACACCAATCCCTCTACTTCCGCGCAATCTCCTAGCGCATAGACGTCCTCGGCGCTGGTTTTGAGCATGCGGTCGGTGACGATGCCACGGTTGACCTTGATCCCGGCCGTCTGCGCCAGCGAGGTGCGGGGTCTCAGGCCAATCGCCGAAAGGACGACATCGGCGTGCAGCGTGCTGCTATCGGACAATTCGATAGCGTAGCCTTGACCTGCGCGATTGACGGCTACAGCGCCTTTGCCGAAGTGCCAGTTCACCCCGATTTTGGAAAGACCGTCTCGCATTGCCTCGGATACAGCCTGTGGCAGCAAACGCCTCATCGGCAGAGTGCCGGGATCAATGACATCTACCTGGTAACCTCCGGTCACCAGGTCGTTGGCAAACTCGCAGCCTATCAGTCCGGTGCCGATGATGGCGACGTTATTGGCGCCGGTCAGCGCCTGGCGAAAACGCGCGTAATCCTGCAGGTCATTGACCGACAGCACCTGATCGGCGGCATAGCCTTTCAATTCCGCGCGAATGGGATCTGCGCCCAAGGCAAGCACGAGTTTGGAATACTGCAACGCCTCGCCGTCCAAGACAATCGTGTGTTGCGTTATGTCTATGGCGCTGACGCGCTTATTAGGGGAAATGGTGCAGTTCAGTTGAGTCACCATCTGCTCCGCGCTGTTCATGGCGAGCTGTTCCGCCGTCTTGCCGCTGGCAAAGGCGTTGGAGAGCATCGGTTTTGAATAAAAATGCCCATCGTCGGCGGTGACGATCGTCAACGGGACATCCTTGTCCAGTTTTCTCAGTTCACGAGCCACTGTATAACCGGCGAGCCCGCTGCCTATAATGATGATCGGTTTCATAGTATTTTCCCGGGAGTGTTCAGGGCTCAAAAAGAAAAGGGAGGGCCGTACGCCCTCCCCTCCCCTACTCTAACTACTGCTGTTATGCGACATCCGCGATGGCTACCATTTCGAAGTCGGCCTTGGCCACTCCGCAGTCGGGACACGCCCAGTCATCCGGGATGCTCTCCCAGCGGGTGCCGGGAGCGATGCCTTCCGCTGGCAGGCCGGCCGCCTCGTCATAGATAAAACCGCAGACTACACATTGCCATTTCTTCATCGTCATCTCCTTATATTGACCTGAGTTAAGCCGCTACCTTGGCAAGCGTCGCGCGATACTTGTTGGCGTGACGCTCCTCGACCTTGGCGAGCGCCGCGAACCGCTTGGCTGCTTTTTCCAGGGTGGCCTTGAAGCGCTCGGCGTGCTCTTTGGACTCGGCGATTTGTTCGTCGTATTCCGCAATTGCCGCCGCGTTGCCTTCCTCTACCGCCATGTGCCGGAAGGTGGGATACATCTCGGTGTACTCGTAGGTCTCACCGGCGATGGCCATCTCCAAACATTGCGCCACGTTCATGTCTGTCTTGGGGTAAAGCAGATCCATGTGACCGAAGGCGTGCTGAACCTCCTGGGCGGCGGTCTCCTCAAATACCTTGGCGGTTTCCACGTCGCCAGCGGCGCGCGCGACCCCGGCGAAATACAGATACTTGATATGCGCCATGGATTCGCCGGCAAAGGCGGCCTCGATATTTTTAACGGTAACTGACTCGTTCGTCCTCATAAGCTATCTCCTCTGTAGGTTGCATTCGTCACTTGGTTCGTGACACAGGGAGAATAATAGGGGTTGGTAGTTAATAAATCTAATTGATTATTATTAACATGTTGATAGCTTCTAACTATCATATAAATCTTAGAGTCAGTTCATGTTTTGGGTTGGACTGGGGCATAGTCAAGGAAGTTCACACACGATAACGTACAGGCATGCAATGCCTCACGCAGCGTCGCAATCGCCTGGGGGCGTGGGAAACTGTTGCGCCAGGCCAGCGCGATACGCCGCTTGGGGACCGGATCGGCAAACGGACGCACCGCGAGGAGCTTGTCTTCCGCCTGATGGGAAAGCACCGAGGTGCAAGGCAATACGGTGATCCCTGCGCCAGAGGCAACCATGTGGCGTATCGTTTCCAGCGAGCTGCCTTCCAGGGTGCGTTGCAGGCTGCCCACCGCGCTGGAGCGATTAAGTCCAGGGCAGGCCTTGAGCACCTGATCGCGGAAACAATGACCCGCGCCGAGCAGCAACAGATTCTCTTTGGCCAGTTCCTTGGCCTTGATCGCTTTCAGCTTTTTCCACTCGTGACTAAATGGTAACACCACCTTGAACGGCTCGTCGTAGAGCGCCTGTGTCACCACGCCCGGTTCATCAAAGGGCAATGATATGATAATTACATCCAATACCCCCTCTTTTAATAATTCGCTCAGCCGCGCCGTATAATTTTCTTCAATCAGCAACGGCATACGCGGCGCACGTTTGTGCAGCAGCGGTATCAAATGCGGCAACAGATAAGGCCCTACGGTGTAGATGACGCCGAGACGCAGCGGCCCGGCCAGCGGGTCTTTTCCCTGCTGGGCGATCTCCCTGATGGCGGCGGTCTGTTCCAGGACACGTTGGGCCTGGGTGACGATACGTTCACCGACGGGTGTAAGCGTCACTTCGGTCGTGCCGCGCTCAAACAGCGTCACGCCCAGCTCTTCTTCCAGCTTGCGTATCGCCACGCTCAGGGTCGGCTGGCTGACAAAGCACGCCTGCGCGGCGCGGCCAAAGTGCCGCTCGCGTGCTACCGCAACGATGTAGCGAAGTTCAGTGAGTGTCATGGTCTGGTGTTATATTTGAACGAGGCTATAATACCCTAACATGAACCCAGCCACGAATCCTGATCGCCCTTCCCTGCCGCTGCCGGATGGAGAGCAGCGAGTCTTATTGCACTCTTGCTGCGCACCGTGCGCCGCCGATGTCATGAGCGAGATGAAGCGCTCCGGGATAGATTACACGATTCTGTTTTATAATCCCAACATCCATCCCAAGCACGAATACGAGTTGCGGAAATCCGAAAATAAGCGCTACGCCGAGAAACTGGGCGTGCCGTTCGTGGATTTGGATTACGACACCGATAACTGGTTTGCCCGCATTAAAGGTCTGGAATACGAGCCCGAACGCGGCGAGCGCTGTACCCAATGTTTCGACATGCGCTTCGAGCGTTCCGCGTTATACGCCGTCGAGCATGGTTTCAAGATTTTCACCAGCTCGCTGGGCATCTCACGCTGGAAGGACATGGATCAAATCAACCGCAGCGGCGAACGCGCCGCCGCACGCCACCAGGATTTGTCCTACTGGACCTTCAACTGGCGCAAAGGCGGCGGCAGCGCCCGCACCGTAGAAATCTCTAAAGCAGAACACTTTTACCAGCAGGAGTATTGCGGTTGTGTATATTCACTGCGAGACACCAATCTGCACCGCAAGACCCAGGGTAAACCGAAGATTAAGTTCGGCGTTAAATTTTACGGAGATGCAGATTAGCCGGCAAGCGCAGTGTCAGGTCGCATAGTAATTCTCCAAAAAATCACCGCTTAAAGGATTCTCCTCATCTTTCTTTGCATTGATCGCGTTCATCGGCGGCTTGGCGATTTTAAGTCCCACCCTTCGACTTGCGCCTCGGATTCAGGTGGCTTCGGTGCGCATCGGCGCCGGATCTTTCGGAGCCTCGCCGATTTCGATGCTTTCGTATTCCGCGATCACCTGCGCGCCCAGCAACAGCAGCGTGGCGGCCACTTCCAGGCTGAGCAGCACGATGATGGCCGTGGTGAGCGAGCCGTACACCAGACTCACCTGCGACAGCGTGCCGAAAAACCAGCCCAGCGCAAAGCGGATCAATTCCCACAGCAGGCCCGCCGTGGCGCCGCCGATCAGCGCGTGCCGCGCCGACAGCCTGCCTACCGGCATGAAGTAGTAGATCGAGGAGATGAGCAGGATTTCCCCGATCACGCCGGCAACGTAGATCAGCCAGCGCGAGAAGCCGCTCAGCGACCAGCTATGCCCCAGGATAACGAGATTCTCGCCGCCTATCGCCATCAGGTCGGCGACCACGAACGTGCCCACGAGTAACGCCGCGCCGATGAAAACGATGTAGCCGAAGGGCAGCAGCAAGGAAACGATGAAATGCCGCCTGCGCTTCTGCACGCGGTGCAGGAATATCACCGAGATCGCATTCTCCAGCACCTTAAAGCCGAGCGAGCTGAAAAACAGCATCGTGATGAGCAGCACCCAGCCGATCACCTCGCGGTGATCGAGGAACGCCCTCAGCTCCACCACAACCGCGTTGCCTTCGCCCGGCACCACGTACTCCAGCGCCCTGCGCAATGTTGCCAGGAGCACGTCCTGCTCGATCACGTGCGACAGCGCGATCACCATGAGGATGAGCAGCGGCACGATGGAGAGCAGCGCGTAATAGGCCACGGCGCCTGCAAGCAGCAAACCCTGGTTGGCCTGAAAAGCTTTCAGGACCTGGAGCGTGAAGGCGACGGGGTTTTTCAGGACGTGGGCTGTGCGGGGGTTGATGAGCTTCACGGGTGGCCGGGGTTAGCAGGTTGATTCTATCGCGGCGGGCTTGCGGCCCGCGTGCGATGCCGCACATTGAGCATAAGAAGGGGCCATGAGCATAAAAGGCCAGCCACGATTATTCTCACAGACCAAGTTCCCTCTGTCCTTGCAGACCATCAGCACCAACAGCAGACCGATCTCGCCGGGCGGGAAGCCCTCGCGAGCGAACCCATTGAGATGATTTGTAATTCAGCGGTAGCTTTCATTTCAAAACCCTCGCGGGTAAAGGGTCGCGTCCCCTCCTCCCCTATACCTTATACATTACGCGACCGTAAGCCGTCTTATCAAGGCAGTGGAAGATAAAATGTCAAAAGCCAAGACATGACCCTTTTTATTCGTGACCCTTTTTATTCGCAAAATGACCATTAACTCCTGATTACCCAAAGTTTTCCAGCAGAGTTTGGGGGTTCAAAGCTGCGGCCGGAACGCCAAGACCTGAAAATCCTCAATCGGCACGGGTTTGCCAAACAAGTAACCCTGGTACAGGTGACAGCCATTGCGTCCAAGGAAGTCGCGCTGCTGTTCCGTCTCCACCCCCTCGGCAATAACCTCCAGCCCAAGGTTGTTGGCCATCCCGATGATGGTCTGAACGATCACCGCATCGCTTGGGTCGGTGGCGATGTCGCACACGAAACTCCGGTCGATCTTGATCTGGTCCAGCGGCAAGCGCTTGATATAGCTCAGTGAGGATTGCCCGGTGCCGAAGTCATCCAGCGAGAAGCCTACGCCAGCGATGCGTAGCGCCTGCATTTTGTCGACACTTTCGCTGATGTTGCTCAGCACCAGGCTCTCAGTGAGTTCGAGCTTGAGCTTGAGCGGATCAACGCCCATTTCTTTGAGCGCTTCAAGCACCTGATCGACAAAGTCCGGCTGACGAAACTGCCGCGCGCTGACGTTGACGGCAAGCTGTAAATGACAGGTGAGCGGATCGGCTTGCCACACCTTGAGTTGGGCACAAGCCGTTTGCAGCACCCATTTTCCAATCGGCACGATGAGGCCGGTGTCCTCGGCGAGCGGGATGAATTCCATCGGCGTAACCAGCCCCCGCTCTGGATGCTGCCAGCGCAGCAACGCTTCAGCACCCACAACAACGCCTTGCTCATTGACCTGTATCTGATAGTAGAGCTTGAGTTGCTGATGCGCTAATGCCTGGCGCAGGCCGGCTTCCATGGCGGAACGGGTTTCCAACGCAGCCTGCATAACGGGATCGAAGAAGCGGAGGGTGTTGCGACCGGCAGACTTGGCTTGATACATCGCGCTATCGGCCTGCTTGAGCAGGTCATCCATGCTGATCTCGTTGCAACGGAACAAGTTGATGCCGATGCTGGATGAGCTGTGATGTTCTAACCCTTGGAGGTAGAAAGGCTGGTTGAGGGAGGCAGGAACCTTCTCTCCAACAGCTTTGGCTTGGGCTACCGCATGCTGAGCGTCTTGGCTCAGATGCCCGAGGATGACGACGAACTCGTCGCCGCCCAGTCGGGCTACCGTATCGTCGCTGCGCGCGCAATCCTGGAGACGTTTGGCGACCTCGATCAGCAGCAGATCACCGATGTGGTGGCCTTGGGTATCGTTGAGTGTCTTGAAGTTGTCTAGATCGATGAACAGGGTTGCGCCATGGGTCTTGTTGCGTGTGCTGTGGGCCAGCGCCTGCTGCAAACGGTCCCATAACAGGCTCCGATTGGGCAGCTTGGTGAGCGGATCATAGAAAGCAAGTTGGTGTATTTGTTGTTCCGCTTTTTTTTGTAACGTGATGTCGGCATATGCTGCGACATAATGCGTCACCCGTCCATCCGCGTCGGTGACGGCGGTGATGGTAAGCCGTTGTGGGAAAATCTCGCCATCCTTACGCCGGTTCCAGATTTCTCCCTGCCAGTATTTGTCGCGGGCGATGGCTTCCCACATGCCACGGTAAAACTCCGCATCCTGTCGTCCGGACTGGAGCATGGCGGGAGTCCGGCCAATCGCTTCCTCGGCGCTGTAGCCCGTCAAACGAGTGAAGGCGCGGTTGACCCGGATGATGCGGTTATCCTGATCGGTAATCAGGATGCCTTCCTCCGTCTCGAAAGCTATGGCGGCGATGCGCAACTCCTGCTCGGCCTGGTCGCGCCGGATCAGCGCCTGCCTGAAGGTCTGGATGGCATGGTTGACCGCGCCGAACTCCTCCCCGCGGTTCGATGCCGGTTCCGGTATATCGGTATCTCCCTTGGCCAGCCGCGAGAGCGCCATAATGGTGTATTTGATATCCGACGTGAAGAGTCTGGACAGCAGTGTGCTGCTTAGCAAAATAAAAAGAATCGTAGCGCCCAGAATGATGTTAAACCACCGTTTGTTGGTGTCGAATGTAGACTGGACATCGGTGACTCCGGATTGGGCGCCTTCCTGTATCGCATCAATGAAAAGCAGAAACTCATCGTTTGCGGCGTTGTAGGCCTGATTGGCCGTTAGCGTGAACTGCGTGATCAGCTTCACGTCCACCGACGCCAGGAACACCGTTGATCCCACCTGGTGGCGGTAGTCGAGGAGCCGTTGCCGCAGCCTGTCGGCTATCTGCTGCTGGCCGGCGTCAAAGTGGAACTTCCTGCCGAGCTGATCCAACCCCTCGATGGTTTTGTTGACCGCTATGACGCTCTTGCGTCCCTGGGCGTAGATCTCACCCTCGTGCGCCTGCTCTTTCAACGAGGAGGCGAGCAGGCTGATGAACGCGGCGTGATGGGTGGAGAACCCGGAAAACAACCGGAACATCTCGCGCATCTTGGGCACGTCCCGGCTGATGGTCTGCTCCAACAAGCCCCGTTCGGTTTGCTGCGCGGACAGAAAAATCGTCCCCAGAACAAGCATGAGCCCCACCACCATCACTGGCAGCAGCAGGAACCTCGCCCGGATCGAGAGCTTCGACAGCAGCTTCATTGATTCAGAGTTTGCATTTCATGGCGTCATCCTATGCACGTGGTTGCCGTGCATACCGGGGGGCGTGGGTAGGTATCACTTACCCGTTACCGGCCGGCGGATTTTATTCTCGCTACGCACAAACTCCTGCCAATGCGCCGGGAGTATGGTCGCAATGTAGGTGAATTTGCCGTCGTCTCCGGGCCTAAAGACAATGGCGACACCTTCCGGTTTGGGCCAGATTCCGGTCGCCTCTTGCAGATTACCGGTATGGCCGGAAAGCACGGTGTTGGCGCCGGGCTCGCCAGGTACGGTAGCCAGCATTTTTCTCAACGCCTGCGCCCGGCGTTCGGCGGTCGCTTCGTCGGCATCAACTCCATGCCGCAGGTCATCGATGATTTCCGCTCTGCCGAAGGCGAGCTTCGCGGTATCGATGGTGCGGCAGAAGGGGCTGCTGAGCACGCTGGAGACGCGGATGCCCAGGGCTTTTATCGCCTCCCCGATCCCGCGCATCTGTTGCCGGCCCTCCTCCGAGAGCGGCCGTTGGGTCGCACAGTTCGCCAGGTTCTCCCGGTCCGTATCGTCAATGGAGTGGTCAGTGATCCCGTGGCGGAAGTAGATGACGTAGCCGCCCGCCCGCAGCGCTTCCACGAGCTGGCGACCTTCGAGTACGTTCGGTGGAGGATCATATTTATCGGCAACTTCCGCTGCTGGGCCTGGCAGCGGAAGCAATATCACCCCCACCATGAGCCAGGTGACGTAGAGCGGTTTTAGATTCAATAAATTCATGTACCTACCTCCATAAACCAGGCATGAATGCTGTCACGCAATAATTATACCTAGAAGGAGCACATGGAAGCGAGGTCGCGTAGTCAGGGCAAGGCTTGCATAATTACGTTATTGAAGCCCTCCCATCGCTTCGCCAGCGCTTTCGATTAACATCAAATAATACAATTAGGCAAGCTGAGGTATCCCCAGTTACTTATTCTCACAGACCAAGTTCCCTTTTTATCCTTTCCGAGTGTCCGTTAAATCAGGGTAAGCCTAGCCTGACCCCGTTATGACGAAGCGTAGCGGTGCAACGGTCAGCTTGAGCGACTAGTTATACCGCTATCCTTTTCAGGGCTAACACTCACCTCTACTCCTCTCCCAGGAACCAAGTCTGAGTGTCTACGAATTGTTGGCTTCAGGTCTTTATTGAGAATCAGTTCATGTACTCGACCGAATAAGTCTATACATTTTAGCTTAATTGGCATTCGGACAAAGATGCTGTTGAGCTCATCAAAACCGATTTCCCATCTCCCATCTATTTTACATTCCAATTGAAAAGCAAGCGGAACCAGGGGCTCTTTTCCCTTGTTCCCAATCGCTACATGTAGAATAAGACCGGCCAGTGATTCTCCCCATACATCATTGGCACGAATAGGTATAAGGTGATGTAAATATGCGGCAATTTTGGGACGAGCTTTCCATTCATTCAAAACCGCTACTATGCCAGGAACACCACCTATGAGTGCAATCACTAACGAGATGAGTGCAAGCCAATGTTCACGAATCAAATCTAGCATTTTTTCTTATAAATCAGAAATAAGTATGATTGGGATCAAGTTCATTGTATGACTATCTGAACCGCATTATTCTGTCTTTCCACGCCGAGCAAGACCGCAGAGTCGCATCTTGTTTTTTGATGTTTTATCTTCCCCAGGCTGATAATGCCTAATCCAGCGTCGCCTTGGCGGCCTTGGACATAAACTGCGGGCGACGCAAGCGCAGGGTCGGGTCTTGCAACATAACATTTCATCAAAAAATCACCGCTTCAAATTGCGGTAAAAATTTTCATGCGATCCGACTGCCTCCAGATAAATCAGCCTGATCGTATCGTCCACGGTGTATCCAAGCAGATAAAGCTGCCCCTGACTTTTTTGACAACCCGTCCTTCTAATCCGGCTCAAGGTGAACCATCCACAGATAGATGGTTAAGCTGCCCCGTGCCGCTTTTGGGTTTGAGTGGCGGCGTTCACCCGTTCGACTTCCGCCACCACCTTGGCGCCGATGGATTCCTTGGCGATGGCCAGGTCATAACGAGTTTGCAGGTTCATCCAGAAGTCCGCGCTCGTCCCAAAGGCATGGGCGAGCCGCAGGGCGGTTTCGGGCGTGATGCCGCGTTTGCCGTTCAAGATATCCGTAATCCGGCCCGATGGCACACGCAGCCCGAGGGCAAGCCGGTTGGCGGAAAGGTCGCGCGCGGCGAGCTCGCGTTTCAGGATTCGGCCAGGATGGATTGGTGTCATGTCAGTTACCCTCGGTGATAATCAGTTATCTCTGCGGCGTAGGCATCCCCATCCTTGAATCGGAAGCAAATTCGCCATCTATCATTGACGTCATCGCCCACTGTCCAGCGCGATCACCTTTGCAGAGTAAAGGGTCAAGTTCATTGTATGACTGCATGAACTGTGTAATCCTGCAACAACCTATATGATAGTCATGCAATGAACTTGACTCCCTTCGTCCGCGCGCTCTATGCTGGTCACGCGCTGCCGGACCTGAGCGGCGCACCCCGGCCGGCGCCAGCAAGCGTGGTTTCATCAACAGGTACGATCATGACCCGCACCAAAGGCCTCGAGTCCCGCTACCGCAAGCACGGCGAGAGCATCCTGATTGAGCTGAAGCTGCACAGCGTCATGCAGTTGTTCAACTCGCTGGATCCATCGCCGTTTCACGAGAAGGACCTGGACGACGATGCGGTGGAGTACATCGTCGGCACCGCGCGCGAGTTTCCGCTGAAGACGCCGTTGCGGCTGCACCTGCATCTGCCGCCCGAGACGGTGACCCAGGAGTCTAGCGAGAACATCGGACAAGCGATCCGCAATTTCTTCGAATACCAGACCGAGGTGGCGGACCGCGAGCTGCGCCAGAAGCTCCGCCAAGGGCGCGCAAGCCTCGTCATCGGATTGCTGTTCCTGTTCGCCTGTATCAGCGCGCGGGCGCTGATCGCCCCGGTCGGCGACGGCATGCTCCATGACATCGTCCAGGAGGGGCTGCTCATCAGCGGCTGGGTGGCGATGTGGCGGCCGATCCAGATATTTCTCTACGACTGGTGGCCGATTCGCAATCGGCGCCAGCTCTATCACAAGCTGAGTCATCTGAAGGTGGAGGTCCACCCAGGCGCCTGATCCGCGCAGGGGTGAGAAATAAAGAGGTCTTGCAATAACATATTTAGTTATGCCCTTCATGCGCCCTCGCCCTTCGCTTCACGGTACTGCAACGATGGATTGTCACACATTGTCAGATGACGTTCCACCCTGATAATGCCGAAGCCTGTTTATGTTTTAATATCTTAAGGAAACTCTGAATAATTCCATCCTAGCGCTACCGCTGTCCTGCTACGCTTGGATGCCGGGGTTTGCCATCCTTGGCAAACCCGTTCGCTGCTTTGCAGCTCACCCATGGAATTTTCAGAGACGAAAAGAAAAAATGTGATTTTTTCTTTTCTTCATGTTTCAAACACTTGCGTGTTTGAAACATGGCGGCACTTCCATGTGCCGCAGGAATCTCTGAATAAATCAGAGATTCCTTAAATTCCCACGGTCGTCTGTGAGTTTTTTGAGCGTGTCGCTTTGCGTAGCCTTGAGGAAGGCCCAGAGTTGGGCTTCAGCAATACAATGCTAAGTAAGACTTATTATGCTCAACTCGTCGGGCCTGCAAGAGAGGAAATGGTATCCGTTCAATTTCCGGCAGGAGCAGGCACTGCCGGGTTTCCCACGTAGCGGTCGAGAAAATCGCCCAGCTCCCGGGCCCAGGCTTCCCGGCTGAACAGAAAGCTGTCGTTGTGACCGCCGCGCATCTCCAAAAAGGCCTTGGGCTCGCACGCCGCCTCGAACAGCGCTTGGCCGTGGCGGTAGAGAACGATGTCATCCTCGCGGCTGTGGGCGATGAGCACCGGGGCTTCCACGTTCTTGAGGTAGGCGCGGGTGTTGTAGTCGAAGCGCGACAGCAGCCGCACCGGCAGGAACGGATAGACTTCGGCCCCCATGTCCGGCACCGAGGTGAAGACGGAGGCAAGCACCAGCGCCCCAGGCTGTTGGCGTGACGCGAGCCACGCCGCCACCGCGCCGCCGAGAGATTCGCCAAGCAGCGCGATGCGCCTGGGCTCGATGTTCCGGGTCACGGTAAGGTAACGCCAAGCCGCTTCGGCATCCCGGTAGGTTCCCTGCTCGCTTGGGCTTCCGCTGCTCTTGCCGTAGCCACGGTAGTCGAAGATGAAGCTGGAATAGCCCAGCCGGTGGAGCATGGACAGGTATTCCAGGCGGTGGGAGATGTTGCCGGCATTGCCGTGGAACAGCAGCACGGTTCCCCGCGACTGCGGCGCCGGGACGAACCAGGCGTGCAGGCTTTCCCCGTCGCCGGTGTTGAGCCGCACCTCTTCATACTCGAGGCCCGCGTCCCGCGGCGTCGCGGAGGACTCGCGGCCTATCTCGGGGAAATAGACCAGCCGCGACTGAAACAGGAACACGCCAATGAGCAGCGCCGCGTAGGCGGCCGCCAGGATCCCTAAAATGTTCCACACCATGCGCACGATGACCTCGGTGAGTTCGCGGCTAAATAATAGCCGCTTTAATAATAACCGCTTTCCCCAGCCACCGGCCTCGACCGGGTTGAAAAAACCCATAGAGGGGGCTTTTTTCAACGACCTGTTGGATAAACAATGAAAACGGGATGTTGTTTGATCTATGTCAAAGCGTGTGGCCAGGGTATGTTCTAGCTTATTGCTTGGTTGAACTGGGACGTCACTTCTGCCAGATTAAGGAAAAACTCCATGACTGCCAAGAAAATCCTGTTCCGCTCTCAGGCGCGCGAGAAAATCCTGCGCGGCGCAGCGCAGCTCACCGATGCAGTGCGCATCACCCTCGGTCCCAAGTCCAAATCGGTGTTGATCCAGAAGAAGTGGGGCACGCCGGTGGTGTGCAACGACGGCGTGACCATCGCCAAGGAGACCGAGCTTGAGGATCCGGAGGAAGACCTCGGCGCGCGCATGCTGCGCCAGGCGGCCGAGAGGACCGGCGACGCGGTCGGCGACGGCACCTCGACCTCGACCATCCTCGCGCACGCGATCCTCGCCGATGGCATCCGCAATGTCGTGGCCGGGGCGAGCGCCATTGACCTGAAGCGCGGGCTCGACCGGGGTTTGAAAGCTGCGGTCGAATCGTTGCGCGCGCTCTCGCGGCCGGTGCAGACCCGGCTCGAGAAGGCGCAGGTAGCGACCATCTCCGCGCACAACGACCTGGCGATCGGCGAGCAGGTCGCCGAGGCCATGGAGAAGGTTGGCGGCGAGGGCGTGATCACGGTCGAGGAGGCCAAGACCACCGAGACCGTGCCCGAGGTGGTCGAGGGCATCGCGATCGACCGCCGGGTCAATCTCAACGGAGCGTGGCAGAGGATGCA
>CAYUAZ010000033.1:0-13042 GCA_964442865.1 uncultured Gammaproteobacteria bacterium | reverse complement strand
GTTTTATCAAGGACATACGCTTTCTGCTGCGCCGCATGCCGGCGCCGGAAAAACGTCTGAGCATGCTGTTCTCGGCCACACTATCGCATCGTGTGAATGAGCTGGCTTACGAGCACATGAACAACCCGCAACTGGTCGAGGTCGAGACCGACACCGTTACCGCCGATAACGTCACCCAGACGATTTATCACGTCGGCAAGGACGAGAAGATCGCCCTGCTGATCGGCCTGCTGCGCCACATGGACCCGAAACGCACCATCCTGTTCGTCAACACCAAGGCCGTCGCCCAGCGGGTGTGGAGTTATCTGGAGGGCAACGGCTTCAGCGCCGCGGTGTTGTCCGGCGACGTACCGCAGAGCAAACGTCAGCGGCTGCTCGGCGACTTTCAGCGCGGCGACCTGGCGATACTGGTCGCCACCGATGTGGCGGCGCGCGGCTTGCACATCCCGGCGGTCAGCCATGTATTCAACTACGACCTGCCGCAGGACGGCGAAGATTACGTGCATCGCATCGGCCGCACCGCGCGCGCCGGGGCAAGCGGTGATGCGATCAGTTTCGCCTGCGAAGAATATGCCTTCTCCCTGCCCGATATCGAGGATTACACCGGACACAAGATCCGCGTCGTCCGCGTGACCGACGAGATGCTCGCCAAACCCCTGCCGCCGGTCAAAATCGAGCGCAGCGAGTTCGTCCAGCCCAGAAAGACATCCAAACCCTCACGCCCCCGGCGCGGCGCAGGCGACCAAAAAGGCCGCAGTCACGGCTCCAGCCGCGGACGGTGATTACCCTAGCCCCTAGCCCCTGACACATTATGGCCCGCATCATTTCCCCCGACGGTAAAGACACGCGCGAACTCCCCGCCATACAGGCGCGCCTGGCCGACATCGGCATCACCCTGAGAAATTGGCCGGCGCCCGCCGACGCGCGCGCGCAGGCCCTGTTGGACAAACCCGCGCTCGATGACGCCGAAAAGGAAGAATTGCTCGCCGCCGTGGACAACCGCTTTCAGGAACTGAAGCGAGAAGCGGGTTACAGCACACGCGACATGATCGTGTTGCACGAAAATATCCCCGGCCTCGCCGACATGCTCGGCAAATTTGACAAGGTGCATTATCACACCGACGACGAAGTACGTTATATCCTGGCGGGCAAGGGTTACTTCGGTTTCGTCGAAAAGGACGGCAACCAGTTCATGCTGGAGGTCAGCGCCGGCGACTACATCAACGTCCCCGCCAACACCGAGCACTGGTTCACCCTCGGCGACTCGACTCGCATCAAGGCGGTACGCTACTTCATAGACACCAGCGGCTGGACGCCGGTGTATACGCAAAAACAAATAGCATGTAGGGCCGAATTCATTCGGCCATAATTGACTGTAGCGCCGAATTCATTCGGCCGTGTGTTTGCTTCTAAATGATCCAAGTCACCTACCGCTTCCCCGCCTCTGTAGACGCCGTCAAACAGGCGCAAGTCATCGCCATCGGCCAGACCGTGGGGAGTTGGGGCGCGTCATTCTCCCACCGCGAGCAACAACTGCGCAGCCATCTCGCCGAAGTGGTCGAGGTCTCCCCGCAGGCTGATGGTTCATCGCTGGCGCGTATCGCCTTCCCGCTCGCCAACACCGAAGGCGACATCGGCACCCTGCTCACCATGATCTTCGGCAAATACAGTATGAGCGGCCCCGCGCGGGTGGTGGATGTAAAATTACCCGATGACTATGGCACACGCCCGAAATTCGGCCTACAAGGCTTACGCAAACGCACTCAAATCTTTGAACGCCCGCTGGTCATGGCCATCTTCAAACCCGCATTAGGGCTCACCGCAGCAGATCATGCCGCGTTGCTGCGTGAAGTCGCATTGGCCGGTCTCGATCTCATCAAGGACGACGAGATCCTCGGCAACCTTCCCGGTTGTCCGACTCTGGAACGGGTACGGGCGTGCCGCGCCGTGATAGACGAGGTAAAACACACCACCGGCCGTGAAATTCTTTACGCCGTCAACGTCACCGGCCGCGCCGACAAGCTCAATGGGTTCGCCCGGCAACTGGTGCAAGAAGGCGCCAACGCCCTGCTGTTCAATGTCCTCAGTTACGGCTACCCTTCTCTGGAGGCGCTCGCCGCCGATCCCGAACTCAATGTACCGATCTTCGCCCACCCCGCGCTGTCCGGCGCCTGGGGCGGCCCGAGCGACGGCAGCGGCGATTACGGCATTGATTACAGCGTGACCTTGGGTACGTTGATGCGCCACGGTGGCGCCGACGCGGTGCTGTATCCCACGCACTACGGCTCGCTGCCGTTCAGCGCCGCCGCCGAGTTTCGCATCCGCGATATTCTGCGCGACGAGACCGGTCGGCCCGCGCTGATGCCCGTGCCCTCGGCGGGCGTGAATGCCGGCGTCGTGCCGCGCATTGTGCAGGATTACGGCAAGGATGTGGTGCTTAACGCCGGTTCCGCCATCTTCGATCATCCGCAAGGTCCGGCGGCGGGCGTACGCGCGATGTTCGCGGCGCTGCATGGCGCGGGTTATGGCTAACACGCTGGATCAGCTTGCTCCTCGCGCCGCGCTCATCGAGATCGCCCGCGACTTTCACGCGCGCGGCTGGATGGCCGGCACCGCCGGCAACCTCAGCGCGCGCGAGGACGACAGTGCTTTCTGGATCACCGCCAGCGGCAAGCCCAAAGGCCGTTTACAGGAAACCGATTTCCTGCTGGTGAGTATCACCGACGGCAAAATCATAGAGCACACCGGCAACAACAAACCCTCCGCAGAAACCGCCATCCACCGCGCGCTTTACCAATGCATCCCCGATGCACGCGCCTGCCTGCACGTACACACCGTGGACGCCTGCCTCGCCGCCGCGCGCGCGCCTGCTGATGCCGAGGCGCTCCCGTTGCCGCCCATCGAAATGCTCAAGGGTTTGGGTATCTGGGAAGAGCAGCCTCACGTCGCCTTACCCTTATTTGAAAATCATCTCGATGTCGCCAAAATCGCCGAGGCCGTCGCCACCCGCTTTGCAAAAGCGTCGCCGCAAATCCCCGCCCTGATGGTGCGCAACCACGGCGTCACCGTCTGGGGCAGCAGTTTGCAAGAGGCGTATAATAGAACCGAGGTCATGGAATTCATCATGAGTTATCTGGCACGCGGTTAACCGTGCGAATGAATTCGCACCTACATGGTGGAATCAAATCCATTTACCCACATTACCTGTAGGGCCGAATTCATTCGGCCGACCCATTAAATATGCCCTATGACGATTTGCGCAAAGGCCGATTTTCTGGACCCGGATATATGTATTGCGTAACCACTGTGACAACGGGACGTGTCACGCTGTTCAGTGATATACGATGTGGCAGGCTCGTGGTAACTGAAATGCGGCGCTTGCACGATGAAGATCTTTTGCAATCTCTTGCGTGGGTACTTATGCCGGACCACTTGCATTGGTTATTTCAATTAGGAGCTGTTGCAGATCTCCCAGCCACCATGAAACTGTTTAAGGCACGCTCAGCTCGGTCACTAAACCAATATTTGCACAGAACAGGTTCGATTTGGCAGAAGGCGTATTATGATCATGCGCTGCGCCGCGATGAAGATGTACCTAAGGTTGCGCGGTATATTATCGAGAATCCTTTACGTGCCGGATTAGTGTCGAATATAGGAGAATATTCACTTTGGGACAGTATGTGGCTGTAGATCCGAATTCATTCTATATAGCTGTAGGGCCGAATTCATTCGGCCGCAGTAAGCCAATGCGAATGAATTCGCACCTACAAAGATTACATACCTCTTGTAGGGCCGAATTCATTCGGCCAGCGACACTATGAATATTCTACTCGCCAACCCCAGAGGCTTTTGCGCCGGCGTGAGCCGCGCGATAGACATCGTCGAGCGCGCCCTCGACATCTTCGGCGCGCCGATTTATGTGCGCCACGAAGTCGTGCACAACAAATTCGTGGTTGAGGGTTTGCGCGCGCGCGGTGCCTTGTTTGTGGATGAGCTGGATGAAGTCCCCGCCGACGGCCGCGTCATCTTCAGCGCCCACGGCATCTCGCGCGCGGTGCGCGAAGAGGCGACGCGGCGCGGCCTCAAGGTGTTCGATGCCACTTGTCCGCTGGTCACCAAGGTGCACATGGAGGTGCTGGGCCATTACCGCGAAGGACGCGAATGTATTCTAATCGGCCACGCCGGTCACCCGGAAGTGGAAGGCACCCTCGGCCAATACAACAAGCCCGAAGAATTGGGCCGTATGCACCTGGTGGAAACGGTTGATGATGTCGCAAAACTTCAGGTCAAAAATCCCGCCGCGCTGGCCTTCGTCACCCAGACCACGCTCTCCATGGACGACACCGCCCGGGTGATAGACGCGCTGCGCGCGCGCTTCCCCCGCATCCTCGGCCCCAAGAAGGACGACATCTGCTACGCCACCCAAAACCGCCAGGACGCCGTCAAGGAACTCGCCCAACGCTGTGACGTGGTGCTGGTGGTCGGTTCGCCCAACAGCTCCAACTCCAACCGCCTCAAGGAACTCTCCGACAAGCTCGGCACGCCCGCCTATCTGATAGACAGCGCGGACGACATCCGCCGCGAGTGGCTGAATGATTGCGCCACGGTCGGCGTCACCGCCGGCGCCTCAGCGCCAGAGATCCTGGTTGAACAAGTGATCGGACGATTACAAGAATGGGGCGGAGCCGAGGCGCAACAAATCTCCGGCCGCCCGGAGCATGTAGTGTTTCCGTTACCGAAGGAGTTGCAGGGTGAGCGGGCCTAGCGCCGCGTTTAGAGCGGTGACGGATCCAGTCTGCTGATAAAGCTCACCAGGCACACCCGTGTATCGGTGTTGACGGGTTGATTCCCGGCACAATCAGCGGGCAGGGCCCCACTCTTGTCCGGCCACTTTATAGTGACGACCACCTGTTTAAGCGGCGGATAGGTGGGCGCTGGAGTGGGTACGTTCGTGGTGGGCGCGGTGTTTACAGCAGTGGTGTAGTACCAGTTTTGCACACTCCAGTTGCGGGTGTATTGCACGTTGCTGTTGCCGGAAAGCTCGCTCGCCGGTACCGTGCCGCTGGGCAGCACCAGAGTGCTATCGGCGTTTAACCTCCCTCCCGCATTCGTACCTATGGCCTGATAGCTCGCGCTCGGCGGGTTAGTTTGCGGGGCGGGCGTTCCCAATATCCTGAAATTGCGCAGATCCTCCAGCTTTTGCTGGGCAAGATGAATAGCCACGGTGCGTTCCTTGCCCGTGCTGTTGTCCTTCATCACCGTTCCCTGGAATTTGGCGAGAGACATCAGCCCCATGCCCAGCACAACCAGGGTAATCAGTACCTCAATCAGGCTTACGCCTTTTTGTAAAATTTTTGGATTTCTCATGACCCTCTCCTATATCTCGTCGGCCCAGCCGCCTGAAAGACTGCGGAACGTGCCCGTACTCTCGCTGGTGCGCATCAGCACGGTGGCGTCATATACCATCTTGATATTGCCGTTGGCCTGGTCAATCTGGCTCTCTGAAACCAGCGCCCCGTAATAGGTGCCGCCATTGATCCTGACATCTCTGTTATTACCTCTTACATAGACGAGTCCGTAAATCTCAGTATTATTGCCGTTTATGCTCAAGTTGCCTTCCACGATAACCACATAGGGTTTCAGAGCAGTGCCTATAGTAGTGTTGCCAATGGCACAATCACCTTGCACCCAGTAACGCGCAGGGGGCAGGTTTTGCAGCGTGTTGCAATCCGCGATGAGGACGGACTGGTTCTTGATTTCATCAGAACGGCTGGAGGACACGCCAAAGGTGTAGCTAAACAAATCCTGGGCGATGGCTGGACAACCCACAGGATTAGCAGGTGTTAACGTCTGGCCTGGGAAGGGTTCTCTGCATATTGTCCCATCGGCCAGATAGGCGCTGACCCGTTCACCCAGCAACAGGTCCGGCCCTATGGTGCTGTTATTACCTACTGATTGCGATAGAACTGTATTTGAATTTGAATAAAAAGGTACGCGGGTGGTGGTGGCGTTGGATTGCTGGTTGATCCCGGCCGGCGTCCACACCGACAGCGGCGTGCCGGTGGTCACTGTGGTGGTTGTGCTGAGACCGGCACTGACCGTCATCGTGCTGATGCGGGTATAAGGAGAACCGGGAGGCGCCATAGGGGTGTAGCTGATGCTGCCTTGCGTGGCTGAGCTGCCGCTGGCCGCCGTGGTGATCACCGGATTTGCAGTTCCGGGTGGGGGTTGTGATGCAGCGGCAATATTCAAGTTACCCGTCGCATTACCCCAGATATCCAAGGTGCCGCTCAATTGTACTGTCCCTGCCGCCATGATTGGCGCCTGAGGCATCCGCCCCAGACTCGGGGCGCTACGCACCACCTGCAGGGCAATCGCCCGGCCGGCAAGCGTGTCAGCGCTGGTCGCCTCGGCGACCACGATCACGGTGGGGTTGTCCACCGGCACGCGCGGCGCGGCGCAAGGATTGGTGGCGCAAGGACTCAGGTAATGCAAGGCATGGCTGTAGACGCCGCTCGGCTGCACCATTTTTGCCGTCGGCACTGTAAAGTACAGCCAATTTGTAAAGCCGGGCCCGGCGGCATTGTAGATATTGCTGTTGCCATCGCCGCAGGGCGGGGCCGTTTGATTAGTGCAGGCCACCCAGATTGCTCCTGCACTTGAACCGGCAAGCCCCCAGCCACCGGCGGGCGTTACTGTGGATACACTCATCAGGCTATGATTCTGGTTAAGATAGGCGATGCCATACTCCACACCGGCATTGGCCACGTCCTGGGCAGTCTTGGCGCGCATGTCATTGGTTGAGGTGCGCTGTTCGGTCACGCCCACCCGGGCTGCGGAGAAGGTGACTAAGGTAATCGCCAGCAGCAAGATGAGCGAGGTCACCAGTGTGGCTGCGCCGCGCTGGTTGTTGAGTAGTGTGATGTTGATACCTTTCATGATGTCGTCCTCGTCAAGTTTCGCCGGCTGCTAACTGTTCACCATCTGCATTGTTTCGGTGATGGTGCGGTTAATCGCGGGATTGGAACCCCTGAGCTGACCGGTGAGGGTAATAGTGACATTGCGGATATTGCGGGTAACGCCGCTGGGGTTGGCCGGGGAGGGGACACTTACCACGGTAAACTGCAAGCTCGTAATATCCACGCTATCGCCGTCGGTGAGATCGTCCCAGGTCCCCGCCGCGCAATCCGTGGCGCCCGCGCCACCGTTGCGGCTCTGAATAACCCCGACAGCGCCTACCAAACCGCGCCGATAGCCGAATCGGTCGGCGTTATCCACAGATCCTACCGTGACGGGAGGGCTGTCGAGTGCAGTGCTGTCATAGGTAAATGAAATACAATCATTTGCCACATTTACGGTCCTGGCAGTCAAATCGTCTCCATTGGCGGTGGAAGTAAAGGGATTGGGAGTGGTGGCAGTGGTGCTGTCGCCCCTGTATCCCGCGCGGCGGATGTCTTGCACCATCACATCCATCACCGCCCGCAGCTCCTGGTTGAGGCGTGTCATCTTGAGATTTTCGGCGTTGCTGGTCACGGTACTCACAAACATGCCGATCACGCCGCTCACCACGATCAGCCCGATAGTGATGGAGATCATCAACTCGATCATGCTGAGGCCGGCCTGTTTGAATTTAGGTAAATTCATTTTGCGTCCTCTCGTTATCAGATGGCTGGACATGTCGGATATCCCGACAGATTGCCGCTGCCGGACGGCGAGCACAGTTTCACACGGCCCAGCCTGCTGACTTCCAGACGCAGTTCTTTTTCGTTGGAGGCACCATGGTTTGAAGTAAATTCGATCTCGCCGGTGACGATAGGCAGGGCGTTGTTGTTCATGCTCACCAAACCTCGCCGCGGCTCGAAATTGAGGTTGTTATTGGTGATGTTGCTGACACCTAAGCTTACATTTCTGAACCCGGTCTGATTGACGACCTTTTCCACACCATCGAGCGCACAACTGTTGGCGGTGGTGCAATTGCAAGTGGCGGTAGTTGCGGACATGCCATAACACCAGGTCGTGCCCGAGCCGGTGAAGGTGACAAATACGTTGGCGTTGCGCTTGATAGCCTCGCCGCGGGCGTATTGCAGGTCGCCATAGAGCTGCTCGGCCGCGCCTGTCAGACGGCGCTTGTCTATGGTCTCCTGAAATGAAGGGATGCCCACCGTGACCAAAATGGCGAGCACCGCCACTGTCGCAATCATCTCGATCAGGGTAAAACCGAGCGGTATTTTGTACGTTCTCATGTATCGCCTCTAAGATCAGACTATCCTTGAGGAGATTATCGGGTTACCCGCACGAAACTTGACTACCGCACATCGGCCGTAGCCTACCGATGATCAGGGAAAGCCGGACTAAATGCCGTTCGTCCGCAATAAGCTACCGTTAGTCGGTAATTGAGAACGATTACAAGGTCATGCGGCTCGAGATGTCGGGCAGGATGCTAGGGGAGTTTGTCTAAATGGGTAGGGCCATTCCAACCGTTAGTAGTGGCCGGATAAGTTTAAGGCTTGCAGAGGCTATCTCTCTGGCGGAGATTTGCTGATGATTGTATTGAGGATAACAGTTTGGGGCACACTATCTTGATCCACCCACCCAACAGTGACCGTCACTATCTTGAAATCGGGAATTTGGCCGACCGGACAGGCGCCAAATCCAGTTACAGCGGGTAAATTGTTCCCGGGGAAACAATAGTCGGTTACTGCCCAACCGCGAGTATAGCCCACATTTGAAACGGTGATAGGAGTCGTAGGGTTGGCAATAATACTACCGCCCAGATTAGTGGCAATTGCGTTATAGGGATATCTTGTTGGAGTGAGGGGTAGAGGACCGGCTAATAAATCATAAGCACGTAAGTCGTCTACTTTTTTCTCGGCGA
Organism: uncultured Gammaproteobacteria bacterium; assembly: GCA_964442865.1. GTDB lineage: Bacteria > Pseudomonadota > Gammaproteobacteria > SURF-13 > SURF-13 > JACPZD01. The sequence continues at coordinate 4,167 of CAYUAZ010000033.1, read as the reverse complement.
GGTGAGCCGCCACCGTACGCGCCTTGGCCAGGCTATTCTCTTGCAGAACCGTGCCTTGAAATTTGGCAAGCGAAACCAGCCCCATGCCGAGCACGATTAACGTGATGAGTACCTCAAGCAGACTGACTCCCGCCTGTAGACCTCTGAGATGCAACCTTGCTTTAATCATGGTTGCAACTGATCACGCCAGCCGCCGGTGAGTTTGGAGAAACCACCGCCTGAACTACTGGCGGACCTTCTTAAAACATTGTCATCGTAAATGAAATTAGCGCCACCCATAATGCTGTCTATGTCCCTGTCCGACACCAAGGCGCCATAGAGGGTAGCGCCGCCTCCGATAGCTATGTCGTGAGTGCCAGCAGGGTCTCTGACATAGATAAGGCCAAAAAACACACCGCCAGTGATCGTCAAATCGCCGCTCTCCACTACTAGAATCACAGGTTCGGCTTGGCTGCCTACAGTTACACCGGTTAGGATACAGCCACCCGTCCAATACCGACCGGCGGGTTGGCCGGACAAGCTGCTACAACCGATGGGTGTGAATTCATTTTTTATGGTCTGAAATTTTGCGTCTGGCACACCAAATACGTAGCTGAACAGATCCGTAGTCACGATCGCTGGACACCCCACCGGATTGGGGGCTGCCAAAGGTTCCCCAGGAAAGGGCTCCCAACATATCGCCCCGCTCGCTAAATAGGCGCTAATGCGGTTGCCATTAAGAAAATCTCGGCGCAGTGGATCGCCCGGCCGAAGGATAGTACCCCCCCGCTCAAATGAGTACTCAAAACCATCGCAGGCGTTAGACGGCAGGGGAAACGCCACTGGTAAATTACGACAACTGCTTGGAGACGAAGAAGAAAATAAGGGTGTCGTACTTCCGACCCACGCTGATAGCGGAGTACCCCGAGTAGTTTGGGTGGTCGTCGTGGTGCCAACCGTACTGGTCACCGTGTTGATCGCAGTATAAGGGCCATCTGATCCCCCCCCCCAACCGTCCGTCGGGGTAGAAGCGCCAGGGCTGCCACCTGGGTTAGGGGTTGCATTAGAAACTGTGGTAAGAGGTACTCCACCGTTCGTCATGGTGGCGGTAGTCATGGAGCTGCTGCTAGGCGGAGGGGTCGAACCTGTTACTGTGGTAACCACGGATGCAGGATTCAGAGTGGCCGGTAGAAGGGGGGGCATAAGTCTGCCTGTGGGATTGCCCCAGATAGCTACAGACCCCGTAGGCGTCACGGTACCTGCCGCCATCAACGGTGCGGCAGGAATATTTACTAGCGTAGAATAGCCGCGCACGGTCATCCTGGCGGTAGCGCTACCGGCCAGCGGGTCTATGGCTCCTGTAGTAGCGTCGGGAGTAGGTGTGGCGGTAGAAACGATAATGATGAGAGGATTCTCGTCTGGGGCTAACGCCCCAGCCGGCCCAAAGCCAGGAGTAAGATAAGAAACACTATATGTGTACTTACTTCCTGTACTCACCGGAAACTGTACTGCATTCACATCACCGACGCTGGTATAAGCCAACCAGTTGCCATCTCTACCCCCAACCTGGGGATTGATTGGACCGTAAATATTACTGCTGACACCATCTCCACAAGGTAAGGTGGTAGTACCACCTCCACAGGCTGTCCAGCGGACATTGCCTGGTTGCATCCACCCAACAGGGGCCGTACCGCTGGTCGAGTTGATTTTGGGTCTGTTCCTGTCTAGATAAGCCAAACCATGTTCTAGACCCGCTAAAGCAACGTCCATAGCTTCTTTGTTACGCATGTCATTGACCGAAGTCCGTTGCTCACTCACGCCAATGCGAGCAGCAGAAAAGGTAACGATGGTAAGGGCCAACAACAGGATAATGGCAACAACCAGCGTCGCCGCACCACGCTGCCTGCCCGCCTGGGTCAAAATCGGGCAGAGGCTATCAGGAAGGGGGCCAGTCTTTAACACCCAGCTACTCCTCCTGTGTCAGCGATTTCGTCATTTTGTACGCGCACGGTCTCCCGTAGGCTGCGCGTAATACTGGAATCACTTCTCAGTTCGCCGGTGAGTGTAATTTGTACGGTACGGATAATACGATATTGCGGAGCTGAGGTATTAGTAACGAGTTGGACGGTTCCGGCATGACCACCCAGAGGGCAAACTGGGTTTATCACAAACGTTAGCGTACTGATATGAAAGGTACTCACATCAGTGACAGATTCCATGTTGACCCCGCTGAAGCTACAATCCTTGGTCGGTGCAGTCCCGCCCTGGCGAGTTCGTATCACACCCACACCGCTGACTACGTCAAGGCGATAGCCTCGCCTTTCACTGGCCTGGAGTGTACCGCTTCCATTGTCGTCATAAGCGTAAAGAACGCAGCCTCCCGATGTTCCTGATGCTCCGAGATTCGAATTGCCAGGGGAGCCAACCACAATTCTATTAGTGCCGGTATTGAAGATATTTACACCAACACTTAATGCATCCCCCGAGTACCCAGCACGGCGTATGTCACGTACCATCATATCCATGACTACACGCAATTCCTGGTTAAGCCGGGTCATCTTGAGGTTGTCAGAATGGCTTTTAATAGCGCTGGAAAAGATACTGATGACCCCCGCTACGACTATCAGCCCGACCACGATGGAGATCATCAGCTCCACTAGGCTGAAGCCGGTAAGCTTGCCAAATCCTCGCGGCAGGCGCTTCATGATCCGCACGCGGCATAGCCTGATAAAGGGGGGGAACTGGGAGAGCACAGTCTGATGCGCCCTTCGGAGCTGATCACCACATTAATCCCGCCAGTTGATGAACTAAAGCTGATAGTGCCACCTGCCAACATTCCGGTGGCTGAATTTACAGGTAAGCCGCGGCGTGGTTCAAAGGCGGTGTTCGCTCCGCTTCCCCCTCCAAAGGCCGGAAGGGGCATAGTTACACCCCGGAAACCTTGGCTTTTGAAGACCTTTTGTACACCGTCTATCGTGCAGTTACTGGCAGCGGACGTGTTGCAATCGCATACAGTAGCAGTTGGGGTATCGTCCATACCGTAGCACCAAGTAGTACCAATGACCGTAAAATTGACCCCTAGCGTACGATTCCCCTTAATCGCCTCGGAGCGCGCATACTGCAAATCGCCGTACAGCTGTTCGGCGGCGCCGATGAGGCGGCGTTTATCTATCGTGCTTTGGAAGGAGGGAACCGCTATCGCCGCCAGTATGGCGAGCACTGCGACCGTGACGGCCATTTCGGTCAGGGTGAAGCCGTGCTGGGGGGTGACTATCCGCATGGCGCCTCGGTTTGGGGCTTACAATCAGGGTAAGACCAGTTTATCTATTTACTGCCGGGTAGTATAGTAAGCGTACTACCGTTGGTCGGCCGGATGCTACCGTTCGTCGGAACCGGCTCAAGATAAGCGGTTGTTGGCCGATAATGGTACGCTAACCTTATAACGAGGGCATCCTATGCGTCAACGTAAAACTGGTTTCACGCTGATTGAACTGATGATTACTGTCGCCGTGGTCGGCATCCTGGCGGCGATTGCTTATCCGTCTTATATAGACTCTGTGCGAGCCAGCCGGCGTGCGGAGGCCATCAACCAGCTCAGCGCCATTGCCTTGGCCATGGAGAAATGGCGGGCAAACCGTGTAGACTATAATGTCGCGCTTGTGGGTGCTGCAGGTACTACTCTAGGTTGGGCTTCAGCTACTACAGATGGGGGGCACTACACACTTGCTCTCAGTAATCTTACCGCCACAACCTTTACGGCTACGGCCACTGCAAATGGTGGACAAGCAAACGATAAGGCAGGAGGGGTAGCCTGTACCCCGCTCACCATCAATCAAAACGGCCCTGTTACCACCACACAGGCCGCCTGCTGGAAACGCAGCTAATTTTCCCTCATTCAAGACCCTCCTGAAGAGGTCGTTGACTTATAATTCCCTTCCGTGCGAATGAATTCGCACCTACACGTGTAGGGCCGAATTCATTCGGCCTTTAAGCTACAGCATTATCGCTTCGCGTGTTACAGTCCCTAGTCCCTAACCCCTAGCCCCTGCTTTCAAATGCCCGACTGTCTCATCATCGGCGGCGGCGTCATCGGTCTGATGACGGCCCGCGAACTGGCCCAGGCCGGCCTGAAAGTCACCCTGCTGGAGCGCGGCAAGACCGGCCGGGAGGCGTCCTGGGCGGCGGGCG
>CAYUAZ010000032.1:0-13053 GCA_964442865.1 uncultured Gammaproteobacteria bacterium | reverse complement strand
TGCGAATCAAGCCCTGCAGGAAGGTTTGGCAGGGCTGCGCGTCTTTCGGGACTGGCGCGCGCAAGAGATCGCGCGGCGTCTGGAGAAGCACGGCATTATGGACACGTACGAAGCCGCCAAGGCCTATGCCAAGGGCAGTATCGTGAGCCGCACCCATTTTGCGCGATTGCTGGTCGAGCGTGGCGAGGCGCGCGATCTGCAACAGGTTTTCAAGCGGTTTCTGGTGCACGGCAAGCCCGGCTACGTGAGCGGCGAGTGGGCCCAACTGGAAGACGCCGTGAACTGGATCACCGGCGCGGGCGGGCAAGCCGTCATCGCCCATCCGGCCCGTTACAAACTCACCGCCACGCGCCTGCGCATGCTGTTCACTGAATTCAAGGACATGGGCGGCGCAGGCATTGAGGTCGTCTCCGGCAGCCATAGTAGGGGCGATTACTTCACCCTGGCCAACTACGCGAAACAGTTCGGATTGCTCTCCTCGTGTGGCTCCGATTACCATGGCCCCGAACACCCCTGGATAGAACTTGGTCGCTTACCGGAACTACCCAAGCTCTGTACCCCTATCTGGTCTGATTGGGTTCAGTAGCCATGCAGAGACTGCATCTTCATCCGACCCATCCCCAGGCGCGCCTGATTAACCTGGCCGTCAAGGTCATCCGCGACGGCGGAGTGATCGTCTATCCGACCGATTCCAGCTACGCCCTCGGTTGTCACCTCGGCGACAAGACCGCGCTGGAACGTATCTGTCGTATCCGCAACCTGGACGACAAACACAACTTCACCCTGGTGTGCCGCGACCTCTCGGAGATCGCCATCTATGCCAAGGTGGACAACACCGCCTACCGGGCAATCAAAGCCCACACCCCCGGCCCCTACACCTTCATCCTCAAGGCCACCCACGAAGTGCCGCGCCGCCTGCAAAACCCCAAGCGCAAAACCATCGGTTTGCGCGTGCCGGATCATCCCATCGTGCAGGCGTTGCTCGGCACGCTCGGCGAACCCATCATGAGCACCACCCTCATCCTCCCCGGCGGCGATCTCCCGCTCAACGATCCCGATGAAATAGAGCGGCTGTTAAAAAATCAGGCGGACCTCATCCTCGACGCCGGTAACGGCGGCTTGGACACCACCACCGTGGTGGATCTGGTGGACGAAGTCCCGCGAGTGATCCGAGAGGGCAAGGGGGATGGCAGGGCGTTTGCGGTGTGAGACTTTCCCCTCGCGGATCATTTTAACAATAATCACAAACTGTTATGCAGATCGCTTAAGGTAAATTTGTACCATTTGCTTCCAACATTCTGATGAATAATCGCAACCGGATTTTTTCCGCCAGTCATTCCCGGAGAAATAGCATCCGGTCATAAAAAATTCACAAAAAGCTATTGACAAACGGCCCCCCCTGTTAATTTAGGCACAACTGGAGCGCAAAAAAATCTCACGCCAATACTATTGATCCGGCCAGATGAAGTTACAACTTCATCTGGCCACCGCTACCCCCTCTCCCTCTGGGAGAGGGCTGGGGTGAGGGGATGCGGCTTCAAACATCTCCATGCCGCATCACTAATAAGGGGGATTCCATGTCTGTCCGTTACTCTGCCCGGCACACGTTTTTTATTGGCCTGGTTTTGTTCGGGTACTCCGCCCTGGCCGGAGCGATCACCACCCCGGTAGGGGCCACCCCCGGCACATTCAAAGTAGACGACAGCGGCGCCGCCACCTATAGCCTACCTATCGTAGTTCCTCCCGGCGCCGCGGGGGTGCAACCCACTCTTTCTCTCGGTTACAACAGCCATTCCGGTAATAACCTGGTCGGCATGGGCTGGTTAATCAATGGACTCTCGACCATCTATCGCTGCCCCGCCACCATCGCCCAAGACGGCGTGAGCGGCGACGCCAACGCGCGCTTCTGTCTGGATGGTCAGCGCTTGATCGCCATCAGCGGGGCGTAATGGCGCAAACGGGACGGAATACCGCACCGAGCGCGAGACCTTCACTCGCGTCATTTCCTATGGTGTGCAAGGTAATGGCCCTGTCTATTTCAAAGCCTGGACCAAGTCAGGACAAATTTTTGAATACGGCGTGACCGAGGACTCGCGCATCGAGCGCGGCGCAGCGGGTACAGCGGCGCATCTCTGGGCGCTGAATCGGATCGAAGACCGGCTTGGCAATTACCTCACCGTCACCTACACCGAAGATACACTCAACGGCCAATATTACCCCAACCAAATCGCCTACACCGGCAATGCCACGGCCGGCTTAACGCCGCAGCAATCGGTGCGCTTTGTTTACGCCGCTCGCCCCGATATCACACCGGTCTACGACAACGGCAGTGCCCCGGCCACCCAGACAGTTCGCCTGACCAACATTCAAACTTACACCGGCGCGGCCTTGGTGCGCGACTACCGGTTCGCCTACGATCAAGGCGCCGCCACATCGCGCAGCCGCCTGACCAGCCTCACTGAATGCGCTGGTGATGGGGTGTGTCTGCCCGCTACCAGCTTCGGCTGGCTGGATAGCGCACCGGGACAGTGGTCGCTGCGCACTCAGGAGCTCGGCTCGGGGGCGGGAGGCGGCGAGCCGGCCGATGTGAACGGCGACGGCCGAATGGATCAGGTGGGCGCGAGCTATCTCAACCCGGGGCTGCGGATCAACACCCTGATCTCTAATGGCGACGGCACGTGGACACCTAAGACACAAGACGTCTATCCGGACTTTACCACCGTCTTTTACTCCTGCAAGCCCATGGACGTCAACGGCGATGGCCGGGCCGACCTGGTGTGTGTCAAATCCGTGAACGTAGGCTATGGCGCTCCCGACAATGAAATCTACACTATGATTTCTAACGCCGACGGCACCTGGACGCCCAAGCCCAAGGCGGTCTGGATGGGCAACAATTACGACCTCGACTGGAAGGCCGGTGACGCCAACGGCGACGGACGGATGGACATGGTTCGAACCGTTAGTATTGGCGCTGCTTATCCGTTGTATCAGATCAGGGTCAACACCCTGTTATCGAACGGCGACGGTAGCTGGACAATCCAGAATTACGATGTCAACTCGGGGCTTACTGCCGCAGGTGATTTGCTTTCACCAATGGAGGTAGGGGATGTCAACGGTGACGGCAAAGTAGACCTGATCTGGCAATTTTTCGCGGGCACCTATAACAACATGGGGGGACACTGGATATTTGTCTTGCTCTCCAAGGGAGACGGTACCTGGGCCTACGGCTATACGCCTACCGGCGCCAGCTATAACGGCAACTACTACGGCATCCAGGACTTTTTTGCCAAGTGGAAACCGGGCGACGTCAACGGCGACGGCAAGACCGATTTGGTTTATCTGACTTCCAACACTGCTACCACGCTGTTCACCCAGACCCTGCTCTCGCAAGGCAACGGCTACTGGAAATATAACGGACAGGTGATCTCCACCAATGTGGTGAATGCCTTCTTCCCAGGCAACTTCAAGCTGGAAGATGTCAATGGTGACGGCAAGGCCGATTTGATCCGCGCCGATTACACCAATTCACTGAAAGAAGACACCCGCATGGACAGTTGGTTGTCGAACGGCGACGGCGCCTGGAAGGGTTATACCTCAATCCCGTTAGGCATGGTGATGAATCTTGACTCCTATTGGAGTCTGGTCTGGAGGGTGGCGGATATCAATGGTGACGGCAAGGCGGATTTCCTGGGGGTTAAGCACCTCAATCCGGGCATCCGCATCACCTCAATCTTCAATGCCGGCCCCATCCCGGATCTGCTCAGCACCATCACCAACGGCCTCGGAAGGAAAACAGCGCGGTTTATCCGGTGCAAGACTTTCAAGGGGCGTACTATGTCGTCGCCTCGGTCGCCGCCAGTAATGGGGTTGGCTCGGACAACCTGGCCAGCTATTACTACCAAGGGGCCAAAACCCATCTGCAAGGCCGCGGTTTCTTAGGCTTCAGCTCCATCATCAGCAAAGATGACAGCGCGGGCCTCTGGAGCACCACCTACTACAAGCAAGATCATCCGTACACCGGGTTGCCCTACAGCCGTGTGCGCACCCTGGCCGGCGGGGCTATCATCCTCAACCGGACGGACACCACCTGGTCGGCGCAAACTCTCACCGGCACCGCCGTGCAATTCCCGTATGCCTCGCGCACGGTCGAGCAGCGCTATGACCTCGCGGTAGCGGGCCAGGGGGCGCTGCTCGCCACCACCACTACCGACAGCCAATACGACAGCTACGGCAATCCCACGCTCACCTCGGCCATCACCTCCGAAGCGGCCGGCAACTTCGTCAAGACCAGCACCCACACCTATGGTGACAACCCCAGCGCCTGGTTGTTAGGGCGGCTCACCCGCAGCCAGGTCACCAGCACGCTGCCGAGTGGCGCCACCGCGACGCGCACCTCAATGTTTGCCTATCAAGCAAACAGCAATTTGCTGACCAGCGAGGCGATTGAGCCCGAATCGGCGACCTTGCGCCTCACCACCGATTATGGCTACGACACCTTTGGCAACAAGGTCTCCACCACGGTGAGCGGCCCCAATATCGTGAGCCGCACCAGCACCACGAGCTACAGCGCCGATGGCCGCTTCCCGGTCTCGGTGACCAACGCCTTGGGCCACACCGAGACCCGCGCCTACGATGGCCGCTTTGGTGTGATGACCTCGCTCACCGGGCCGAATGCCCTCACCACCCGTTGGAGCTATGACGGTTTCGGCCGCAAAATTTTAGAGACCCGCGCCGACGGCGCCCAGACCACCGTTGCCTACACCCTCTGCGGCCCCACCTGTCCCGCGCTCGCGGCGTATTTTGTCACCACCCAGAGCACCGGCAATCCTGCCGCTATTTCCTATGTGGACAAACTGGGCCGCGAGATACGCAGCCAAGGCCAGGGCTTCGACGGCCGCGTCGTTTATCGCGACACCCAATTTGATGTCTTGGGGCGTACTCAGCAAACCTCACGTCCCTACTTTGCGGGCGCCGCGATCCTCTGGACGACCTACAGCTACGACGTACTGGGCCGTCAAGTGACCGAGACCGCCCCCGACGGCGGCGTCACCCGCAGCGCCTATCAGGGCTACACCCTCACCCTCACCAACGCCCTCAACCAGGTCTCCCGGCGCATCAGCAACAGCCAGGGCCAGCTCACCCAGAGCCTGGATGCCCTCAACGGCTCCAACACCTTTAGCTACGACCCCTTCGGCAATGTCACCCGCACCACCGGCCCCATGAATCACGCCATCGTCATGAGCTACGACCTGCGCGGCCGCAAGATCAGCATGACCGACCCCGACATGGGGACCTGGAGCTACGGCTACAACGCGCTCGGTGAACTCACCTCCCAGACCGACGCCAAAGGCCAAGTCGTCCTCATGGGCTACGACAAGCTCGGCCGCATGCAGAGCCGCACCGAACCCGAAGGCATCGGTACCTGGGCTTACGACACGGCGCTGAAAGGGGTAGGCAAACTGGCCAGCGTCAGCGGCCCCAACGGCTATCAACGTGTACACATGTATGACAGCCTCGGCCGCCCGAGCCAGGTCGCCACCACCATCGAAGGCGTCTCCTACAGCCTGGACAGCACCTACGATAGCCTCGGCCGGCTCGCCGCCACCACCTACCCCACCGGCTTTGCCGTTAAAAACCTCTACAACGCCTACGGTTATTTAAGCGAAGTCCGCAACAACACCAGCAACGCTCTTTACTGGCAAGCCAATGCCAAAGATGCCGCAGGCCAGCTCACCCAACAGACCCTCGGCAACGGCCTCACCACCGTCAACAGCTATGACAGCTTGGGCCGCGTCACCGCCATCAGCACCGGCGTAGGCGCGGGCAGCGCCGTCCAATACCTCACCTATCGCTACGACAGTCTCGGCAACCTGCTGGAGCGCAAAGACGCCAACCAGAATTTAACCGAGACCTTCGGCTACGACGGCCTCAACCGCTTGACCTCCGCCAGCATCACCGGTGTCGGCGCCAACAGCTACCAATACGACAGCATCGGCAACCTCACCTTCAAGTCCGACGTCGGCAGCTACACCTATGGTTCTATAGGCGCCAACATCGCCGGCCCCCACGCCGTCACCCGCACCACCCGGAACGGCGTCAACACCGACTACCGCTACGACGCCAACGGCAACCAGATCAGCGGCGCCGGGCGCAGCATCACCTACACCTCCTTCAACGTCCCCAGCCAGATCTGGAAGGGCGATCAACTCAACAGCTTTAGCTACGACCCCGAGCACAGCCGCATCACCCAAGTGGACAAGCTCGGCCCCAGCCTCACCAAGACCGTCTACCTCAACCCCCGTTGGGATATCGGCGTCCACTACGAAAAGGTCACCAAGGGAACCGTCACCGAGCACAAACACTACATCGCCGCCGGCAAAGACCAGATCGCCGTCCACATCCAAAAGACCGACACCGCGGTGACCCCTGCCGTCACCACCCAAAAGGTCTACTACCTCCACAGCGACCACCTGGGCTCCATAGACACCATCACCAATGAGGCCGGCAGCGTCACCGAACGCTTGAGCTACGACGCCTGGGGCCAGCGCAGAAACCCCAACTGGAGCGCCGCCTCAGGCAGCCTCACCTCCCAGGTCACCAAACACGGTTTTACCGGCCACGAGCACCTGGACAGCGTCGGCCTCATCCACATGAACGGCCGGGTCTACGACCCCCGGCTGGCGAGATTCCTCAGTGCCGACCCCTATATCCAAGACCCTGCCAACAGCCAGAGCCTCAACCGCTACAGCTATGTCAACAACAACCCGTTAAGCTATACTGACCCCTCGGGCTATTTCTTAAAGAAGCTCTTCAAGAAGCTCAAGAAGTTCATCAAGCCGATCCTCGCCATTGCGGCGGCGTACATTACGGCTGGTCTGGTAACCACAGCTATTTATGCCAGCGCGAGCACTGCTGCGGCGGCGGCAGGGACCCTCACCGTGGCATCGGGGACGGCAATCGCTAATACAGCCCTTGTAGTGGGAGGGGCGGCGGGAGGAGCTGTAGCTAGCGCAATCACAGGAGGAGATCCAATTCTCGGAGCGATCACAGGGGGACTCTTTGCGAGCGTAGCAATCGCCTTTCCTGATCCTGGAGTACCACGGGTGATTGCGGATGCGACAGTGGGTGGTGTGGCTGCAGAAGTGCAGGGCGGGAGATTTCTAGACGGCTTCACCTATTCAGTAGCAACTTCCACCGCCAGCACGATTTATAATAACGTCGTAGGATCTAATCCAAATCCCTTGCCAGGTGAAAATAGAACAGATCAAACTACCTATAAGCCAGATGACATTACCAAGCAAATACGTCCATCCGATATAAACATGAATGTCTTTGGTGATAATCAGGAATTAAGCGGAAACTTCTTTGAAGATTTAGGTAAGCAAGGCGGACCTATCAGCATTGTTGCGAATCTGGTCCCGGGGGCAAACGCGGGTGCAGTCTTTCACGATACGATATTTAATAACGGATCGTTGCCTTTCAACCCAGCCACAAACTACCTTACCATGCCGCCAGCCGTGCTCATAACGTATGGGGCATTAATCAATGGGCCTCTTACGGTGCAACTTGCCGTTGAGAGCTCAAAATAAGTGATGAACCATTACGCGATTAAATTTACAGCAAGCGCCAACAGAAATGGGGCGGCTATCCTGACTGTTGCTTTGCTAATATTACAGATTTTCGTTACCCAAGGATGCGCTGTCTGGACAGTCTCACCACATGAAAACTTCAAAGCTGCGCTCTATGGAAGAAGCCCATGGTCGCCACGTATAGGCCAAAATATAGATAACACGCCGCGAGGGATCTTTCCTGTACATCAGGACTTAATGGAAGTTCATCCGCTGCCCAATGGCAATGTGGAGATGGAATACCGTTGGTTTGGATCATGTAGATATTTTTACGAGGTTGAGCCAAAAACACGAAAAATTGTCGGGGCGCGTTTTAAGGGTAGCGAAGATGACTGTTATTTGATTCCGTAGCGTCGACACAGTAACAGCGCGATAGGCAGGGTTGATAAACCCAGCATTTTTACGATCATTAGGAGAGAACATGATTACTCAGTCCAAGTGGGTGCGGTTTTGGCCCGGCCTAGCCGTCGCCATCTTATTGTTGGGGGCCTGCGCATCCGTTCCGCGGCAGGAATTCGATAAGCAAGCACAGGGAGCGGTCAAGAAGATTGCCCTATTGCAAGTCCCGGAGCCTAAGGAAATCAGCGTCATCAACATCGGAGGAGCATCCGGTATGTTCGGGCTTATCGGCGGTCTTGCCCAGGCGAGCGATATGCAGTCAAAAACAAACCAGTATACGGATAAAATGCGGCAAATGAATCTTCAGGTGGGCGCCGAGATCGCCCAAGCACTACGGCGGGAGTTAAAGAAGCAGAATTACGAGATCGTTTATCTTTCCGACCAGCGGCCGGCGATAAAAAATGAAAATCAGGCTGATTATTCGACCATCCGAACCGATGCCGACGCAATACTGGTGTGTGGTATGTCACTGTCGGTTACCTCTCTACCGCAAGCTCATTCGACTATAAGCCGTGGGTGAGGGTGAGCGCGCGCCTGGTATCCGCCAAGGATCAATCCCAATTGTATTTTCGAGCATTTAACTATGGCGCGGATCTAACGTCCGAGGGCATTGAAAACATCGGCGCCGACCCAAAATACGCGTATCGTAATTTTGATCTGTTGATGAACAAGGCGGACAAGTCCGCAGAGGGCCTCAAATCCGGTGTAAATCCCATCGCGGTGCGTATAGGAGAGCAGTTACGCTAGAAAGCGGGCATCAGGCTCAGGTCTTGAAATGATACATCTGAATTTATTTGTCATTGGACAGTAATGAGTCCCAGAATACGTACCATGGGATCGAAGTCTCGGTCGGAGTACAGCAAGGGTAAGTGATGGGCGAGGCAGTAAGTGGCGATCATCACGTCAATAGTTTTGCGCACGGTGACACCTTGTTTACGAAGCTTACGGTAGTTTTCGGCACTGCGTACCGCCAGTACGGGACCGACCATGGAAGCCACTGAGAAGGCCTTTAAGAGCTGACGCGCCCGTCTGAAATCCAGATCACTGCGGAAGCCCTGTAATATCTCGGCGAGAATCAGGTCACCGATCAGAATCTCGTCAGTGCCGAGCAACTGGTCAAGACGCTCGGCCTGAGATGTCCTACGTCCATTGAAGTAGTCAATCCAGACCGAAGTATCAACCACTACCAAGGCTAGTCTCGCTTTTTGTCAGTGCGCATGGCGCCAAGATTGCCTGTCCAGCGCAATTTCCCTCGCCACGCCTTAATGGCTGTCTGTTGCTTCAGACGCACTAACAGCTTTAGTCCTTCCTCAACCAGCGCCTTTTTTGTTTTGAGGCCGGTTAGCTTTTTGGCGCGCATCAGCAGGGCATCATCAATCACGATATTGGTGCGCATAGTAAATCCTCTTATAAGTATAACGGTATATGTATAAGAAGCCCTATTATACACATAATTCCGCTACGTTGTGTGTAACGCACGGAGGGCGGCTTTTGGGTTAGCGGCTACAATCTTAAGCAAAGCCCGCGCGGCGCCCGTTGGGCGCGAGCGGCGTTGCTCCCAGTTTTGCAGGGTTCGTAGATTGACTCCGATCAACTGAGCAAACTGAGACTGTGAGACCTTGGCGGCTGCACGGATGGCTTTAACATCCGGCTCCGGTATTTCCGTCGTACGGCCGGTGCGTGTCTCGCCGCGCTTGTGTTTGCCCATCCAGCGGACACTATCGAGTAGTTCATTAAGTGACTTTTCATCCATTGTGCACATCCTGTTTCACGATTGCCGTCAGTTCAATAAAAATCCTTCCCCATTATACGCATTTTGCGTATACAGAGCAGCCGTAAGCCGCTCGTTTCCCATGGCCTGTGCGCCAGCAAAATCGCGACCAGAGTTTGGTTAACACTGTAGGGCAATCGCCAAACCGGTTATAATCCGAGGATGGATGAACTCAGTTTGATGCAGCGCATCGCGGTGTGGGCGCTGCCCGTGATCTTTGCGATTACCGTACACGAAGTGGCCCACGGCTGGATGGCGCGGCGGCTGGGCGACCCCACCGCCATGATGCTGGGGCGGCTGACCCTCAATCCTATCAAGCACATTGATCCGGTCGGGACGATCCTGGTGCCGCTGTTGTTGATGCTGACCAGTCCGTTCATTTTCGGCTGGGCCAAACCGGTGCCGGTGACCTGGCAGAACCTCAAGCGCCCCAAGCGCGACATGGCGCTGGTGGCCGCTGCCGGGCCGCTCGCCAATCTGCTGATGGCGGTGCTCTGGCTGCTGGTGTTGAAGATTGGGGTGGTGCTCAGCGACCAATTCCCCCTGGGCGCAACCTTTCTGCGCTATGTCGGGCAGGCGGGGGTGTTTATCAATCTCATTCTCATGGTGTTGAACCTGATCCCCATCCCGCCGCTGGACGGCGGACGGGTGTTGTCGGGGTTGCTGCCCGGGCCTTGGTCCTGGCAATTAAACCGGCTGGAGTCGGTGGGGCTTATTATTTTGGTTGTGCTGCTGGTGACCGGCATCCTGGGGGAGGTCATGGGGCCGGTAGTGTATGCCTTGCAGTCGGCGTTGTATTTTGTGGTCGGTTTGAGGGGGTAGTTTGAGCTCGGTTCCTACGCAACACCAGCGGGTGCTGTCGGGCATGCGCCCGACCGGCGCCTTGCATCTCGGCCACTATCACGGCGTGCTCAAGAACTGGCTGCGCTTGCAGCACGAGTATGAGTGCTTTTTTTTCGTCGCCGATTGGCATGCGCTCACCACGCACTACGAAGACCCGCGCATCATCGGCGAGAGCGTCTGGGACATGGTGGTGGATTGGCTGGCGGTGGGTATCAATCCAGGCGCGGCCAAGCTGTTTATCCAGTCGCGCATCCCCGAGCACGCCGAGCTGCACTTGTTGCTCTCGATGATGACCCCGCTCGGTTGGCTGGAACGGGTGCCGAGCTACAAGGATCAACAGGAAAAACTCAAAGAGCTGGATCTGGCGACCTACGGTTTTCTCGGCTACCCGCTGTTGCAGAGCGCGGACATTCTGATCTACAAGGCCGGACAGGTGCCGGTCGGCGAGGATCAGGTCGCCCACGTCGAGCTGACGCGCGAGGTGGCGCGGCGCTTCAATCACCTGTACGGACGCGAGCCGGATTTTGAAATCAAGGTCGAGGCCGCCATCAAGAACCTGGGCTCGAAGAACGCCAAGTTTTACAAATCCTTGCGCAAGCGCTATCAGGAACAGGGCGATCACGAAGCGCTGGAGACGGCGCACGCCTTGTTGACGGGGCTGCAGAACATCACCCTGGGCGACCGCGAACGGCTGCTCGGATTTCTGGAAGGCGAGGGCCTGATTATTCTTCCCGAGCCGCACGCCCTGTTGACGCCTATCCCCAAGATGCCGGGGCTGGACGGGCAGAAGATGTCCAAGTCCTACAACAACACCATTGGCCTGCGCGAAGACCCCAAAGCAATCGAGGCCAAGTTGCGCACCATGCAAACCGACCCCGCGCGCGTGCGCAGGACCGACGCCGGTGAGCCGGAGCGCTGCCCGGTGTGGCAGCTTCACAAGATCTACTCGAGCGATGAGACCAAGGCCTGGGTGCAAGAAGGCTGCCGCAGCGCGGGCATCGGCTGCCTGGACTGCAAGAAGCCGCTGATCGAGGCCGTGCTGCAAGAGCTGGCGCCGATCCGCGAGCGGGCCAAGGAGTTTGTCGAGAACCCGGAAACGGTGCAGCGCATCATCGCCGATGGCTGCGAGGCGGCGCGCGAAGTGGCGCGCGAGACCCTGGACGAGGTACGGCGGGTAATGGGTCTTTCTTATCAGTGGTCCAGCACGGAGCATAGCTGAACATGAGCACTGAACTTCAAGAAGTGATTGCCATAGAAACGCCATCGGCGTTGCCGCCCTTTGACGTACACGGATGTACAAATGTCGCGGGAGGCAGGGCGCCGGGAGCGACCTCCAGGGTACAGGGCGCACCGCTTACTCAAATGCCGCGCGACCTCTACATCCCCCCCGATGCGCTGGAAGTGATTCTGGACGCCTTTGAGGGGCCGCTCGATCTGTTGCTCTATCTCATCAAGCGCCAGAACATTGATATTCTCGACATCCCCATCGCGCAGGTCACCCATCAGTATATGGACTACATCGAGCTCATGAAGGATGGGCCGCTGGAATTGACCGCCGAATATTTACTGATGGCGGCGATGCTTGCAGAGATCAAATCGCGCATGCTGTTGCCGCGCCCGCCCGATCTTGCCGAGGAGGATGATCCGCGCGCCGAACTGGTGCGGCGCTTGCAGGAATACGAACGCTTCAAGCAGGCGGCGGAAGATATGGACAGCCTGCCGCAACTCGGCCGCGATGTGTTCCACGCCGGCGTGCAAGCCCCCGACGGCCGTTTGCAGAGACCGCCGCCCACGGTCAATCTATATGAAATCCTGCTGGCCTTCAAAGAGGTGCTGGCGCGCGCCGAGATGTTTACCCACCATCATATCCAGCGCGAGCCGTTGTCGGTGCGCGAGCGCATGGCGCAGGTCTTGACGCTGGTGCAGGCCGACAGCTACACCGATTTCAGCGCCTTGTTCAACATGGAAGAAGGGCGCAGGGGGCTGGTGGTCACGCTGCTCGCGCTGCTGGAATTGATTAAGGAGTCGCTCATCGAATTGGTGCAGAACGAGCCCTTTGGGCCGATACACGTAAAATCCGCCGGGGCGCGCTTTACAGAGGTCTCATCATGAATCCGCAACAACTCAAGAACATCATCGAAGCCGCCTTGCTGGCGGCGGGCGAACCGCTGAGCATCGAGCGGCTGCTGAGCGTGTTTGGTGAGAACCCGCCCGAGCGCGCCGAGGTGCGTGCAGCGCTGGACAGCCTTGCGCAAGACTGCGCAGAACGTGGCGTCGAGCTCATCGAGGTCGGCAGCGGTTTTCGCCTCCAGGTGCGGCAAGAGTACGCGCAGTGGGTGAGCCGTCTCTGGGAAGAACGGCCTGCGCGTTACTCACGCGCGCTGTTTGAGACCCTCGCCCTGATCGCCTACC